>NZ_AUPG01000009.1:0-95205 GCF_016772115.1 Petrotoga sp. 8T1HF07.NaAc.6.1 | reverse complement strand
ACACATTAAGGGGCAAGCCCCTTAAGATCCCCAAAACCTAATTTTGTTTTAAAAGATTTTTTTACATAAACCAGCAAAAGGCAAGCCCCTTAAGATCCACGAAAACAAGTTCAAAGTCAAAATCATCTAAAAAATTAGTTTGCACAAAGCAGCAAACGTAGATAGTTCCATAAGAAATCTCGAGCTATCCTTATGTCACTGAAAATTCGTTTGAAGAATAGATCATGAGGATTGTGCACTAATTCATTCATGTCTGGCCTCTCTTTTTTTAGATTTTGTTTGTCAATTTAATTATACCATATTTTGAAAAATCTATAAAACATGCATTAGGCCATATTATACGTAAGCGAGAGATTGAAGAAATTCGAATATTCTTAGAGGGATAAAAAATAACGAAAGAGTAAATAAAAATTCACATGAAGTTAATTTTTCTTGCAGATACTATTAGTGGAGATGGGAAAATTAAAGGAATTTGAATTGACTAGAGAACACATAGTCTCTTATCTTGAGTGAGAATTAAAATTCCATCATTGAAAATCGCCAATACCAAATCTTCTCCCAATTTATCCCCAGTGGAAAGCTTTATAAGTTCATCGAAGAAATAAACAAACCCTGTATTTCTTCCTTCTGAATCTATGAAAAAACCTGAGAATTCTACCCCTTCTTTTTGATATTTAGGCAAGTTATCTTTTTGTGACCATAGATCTAATAAGTCAATTTTTAAAGGCTTGAAAATGTTTGAGCTTTTTATGTATAATTTTTTATTATTAATAACATCCGATGGGCTGTACTCAAAGTTAGGGTATGAAAAGGATACGGCGATGTCAAAATTATCCCCAAGTTCAAGAAAAGAATCGTTATTTCTTTTTATAATCATACTTTCCAACAAAAGATCAGAAGATAAAATATTTTCTAACTCTTTTTGTAGAGGCTCTGATAAGAAGTTGCTTTCTACTTCTGATATGGTATGGAGAGAGAATTTTAGGTTCGGTGATTCAATTTCATAATTTTTTATATACACTAAAGTTATAATCAACAAAAGAATAATAAATAGATAGCGTTTCATTGGTTGACTCCTTGTTCTTTAATTTCAAGAACCACGTAATAATTGGATCCCATGTTTATTTTAGAGACTTCTGATATGGAGTACTTGCTCTTTATTTTCTGAGTTGGTTCCATAAAGGTTGCAACTTTTGCTGTTAGTCCATCGGTCAAGGAGTAGTTGAATTCTATTAGAAAGAAGTTGTTATCTGTTAGGAAATCAAAAAATTCTTCTACGACCATCCTTTGGTTGGCAACTTTGTAAAGGTAGTTGTTGTAAGTATAATTTAAATTGTTCTGCATCCTTTTGATATTCAGATATTCTTGATATTTGCCATAACTTTCAACAACGAGAAGAACGAAAAGTATAATTATTATTGTTATTAGCGTGTATTTCAGAAATTTTCTAACGTTAGATTCTAACAGGAACAATTCTTTTATCCTCCAAATATTTTATTGCTAATTCCTTCAATTCTTGATTATTAAAAAAGTATGTTGGTTTTTCGTCAACTATTAATCCTGAAAATGCGAATTCTTTGTTTCTAATAAATTCATAATTGAAAAAATCTGTACCTAAAACGTATCTACCCTCTTTGAATTCTAAGACTTTTTTCAAAAGAATGGATTGAACCGGTAGAATAGTGTCAAAGAATAAAGATCTTTTTGATTTTTTGTAGTCGATAGTATCGATTACCAAGAAATATTCTTTATCAGAAGAATGAATCTTTTTAAAAGCGATTTTTTTATCCGTTATTTCTTGGAAGTATATTTTTCTCAGTTGAAATTCATTTTCAAATGGTTTAATAAAACAATCAATATGATTTATACATACTTTTTTCCCTTTGTATTTGAACTTAATCATAATTTTCCTCCAAAGGCTTGAAGATAGATCATGGATTGGTGAGCGCTCCCGTGACTGGAACGACGTTGAATATGGTTTTTCCTTCGCTGTTTACAATTCTGCCTCCCCTTCCGACTATCTTTCCAAAGCTCCATAATAGATCTTGGCTACTTTGATCTTCTATTCTGTATCTTATATCATAAGTCACGATTTTTAATTTTCCCTGTACTATTTGAGAGCGTAGGATTCCGTTTAAGTTGTTATCCTCTCCGTAATGGGTAGAGGCGCTTCGTGTTTTATACACCACCTCTGAAGCTATGAATCTTTCCGTAAGAGATGAAAAGTATTTTTGAAGTGGATATACAGTGAAAAAAACTATCGACGAGAACAAGATTAATTCGATACCTAAAGAAACTAGCACTTCCATAAGTAAAAAGCCTTCCTTATGAGATTTAGAATGTACCCCCCATTTCAAATTTTATCCCCCCCAAGTAGACATTGGAATAAATTTCAAATGCCAGACTCAAAATTATTACAGATAAAAATATTATAAGTACAGGTTCGATCATTTTCATAATCTTATCTGAAGCGGTTTTAAAAGATGAATAATAATAGTTTTCTAAAAAGTCAAACACCTCTTTATAATTTCCTTTCCTTTTTGAAACGCTCATTGTTAAAGAAAATTCTTTAACGTCTTTTATTTTTGAAAAAACTTCGGTAAGATCTTTCCCTTTTTCTATATCCAAATAGGCTGTTAAGAAAGTAGATGATATATACTGTGAATTTGTATTAGAAAGGACTATTTCTAAAGCGTTGTATATTGTGAGACCACTTTTTAAAAGTAAGTTAACGTTCCTTGTGAATTCGTGAAGTATGTAATTCTTGTACAAGGACTTTAAAAACGGAATCTTTGTCCAAAAAATATCGTTTCCCTTGCCTATCCAGAAAATTATCAACCCAAAGAAGAAAAATATCAACATACTTATCAACATGTAAGTTGATAAGTTAAGATTAATATCGTATCCTAAAAGAGTAGAAAACTGTGGAATAACCCAAAAATTTAGAAGAAAAAGTAAAACCAAAATTGATGAAAGAATTAGTAGTGGATAAATTAATGATTTTTCAGCGGTAGACCTGGAAAGTTTGACGTTGTTATAGTAATTTTTTAAATTGGATAAGTTTTCTCTTAAAATTAGCGTTGTCTTTGAGATGTTTATTGTATACCTAAAGTAGTTATCTATTTCAGGAAAATCAAATGCGGTTTTGTAGTCTAATCCTTTTTTCACTAAAAAGTATCCTTTAAAAACAACACCTCTTATGAACTTATCAACCTGTTCGTTGAAAACTAAAAATTCCATAGCTTCAAAGAGGGTCAGCCCCGAGTTTACAAGGAGGTACAGATTATCAACAAGGCTGATCATTTGATCGATATTGAATTTTTTACTGTTGAAATAAAAGTTATCAACATTGATGTTGATAACTCTGATGTTGAGGTTAGAAAGAATATGATAAATTTCATCTTTATCTTTTACAAGTAATAGACATTCGTATCTTTTATTTGATGATCTTTCTTCAACTTCCACCTTGTAAAGTTTTTTCACCTTTTCCCTTCTTTTATCCTTTGAAATGTACCTTATTTTTTGTTTTTATTTCATCCATGACCAATTCGTAAAAGTATCTGCTTCTCATAACCTGAATGGATTTGTATAACCTTTGTATGGTTGAAGATTTGTGATAATTATATGGTGAATCATAGATTTCTATTTCTTCACCTTCGTATTTTAATAATGAGTAGCAAGGTGTTCTTGAAAATGAAGCGGTATTGTACCATCCTTGAAATGGTGGTCTGATACCAGGTAAGAGGGTAGAATAGAAAAAACTTTCTTGAATGGTGGTGATCTTTTTAGCTGTTATTTCTTCAGTCTTTAAATTTATCAGTTCGATTTCTAAGGGAATGTTTAATTCAGCATCTTCTTCTAATTGATATTCATACTTGCCTAAATTTGAAGAAAGTTTGAGACAATTTTTTATGTTTCCAAAAAAGATGTAATCTTTGTCTATTGTGTTCAAGTAGGGTTTTAAGCTTTTTATACTTTGATGAAGAATCTTTTCTTTTTTGAGTTGGAAACAGGCGATACAAAATCCTGTGATGCCGTTGGTGATGATTTTATCGTAATAGGATAGATCCAACCCTTTTAATTTTTCAGCTGCTTTAATTCCTTGCCATCCAAATCCTCCACTTACTAAAATCATGATATTTTCTCCAAGATTTCTTCTTTTCTTTCTAAAACAGCTTTTCTTCCAGTATCTATTAAAGCTTCTGTTTGTGTGAAATCTAAAGTATTAAAGTCTTCTGTGGGCAATTCGATAAGTACGTTAGCAAATTTTTCTGTTAAATTATCATATATATTTTCTCTTATTGTATCCATCCTATCAAAAGCTTGGGAGGCATTTTTTACTTCCTCGTATTTTATCTTCTTTGATAAAAGTTTTAGGGCGATAATTTTATCTGCGCCAACTTTTTTAGCCGTTAGGATAGGTAGCTTTTCCAGAGTTCCACCATCTATGTATTTGCTACCGTTTATTTTAAAGGGTCTGAATGCACCAGGCATCGCCATGCTAGCCTTTAAAGCTGGGAACAAAGGTCCTTCACGGAAAATTACCAAATCTCCACTATCCATTTTTACCGCTGTACAATAGAATTTAATTTTCAAATCTTCAAAAGTAACATCTTTAAATACCCTTTTTAATATATAAAAATAAAGAAAAGAAGGTAAAGCCGACGGTAGCAAGTTTGCACCTATGCACGTCAAAATAGGAGGTATTTTACGAGATGAGGGTGCTTTTTTTATAAAAGGAGCTTTTTGTAACCTTAAAGCGTATTCATACAATAAGTTGGAATTACCTAAAATGGCATACCCAGCACCTACGAGTGCGCCAATACTTGTACCAACAACGATATCAAATTTAATTCCCATTTTTTCAAGTTCTAAAAGTGCTCCAACGTGGGCAGCGCCTTTGGCCCCACCTCCAGATAAAGCAACCCCAAGCAATATTAAACCTCCATAAAATCATTTATGTGTTCTATCACTTCTTTCACCTTATTAGCATATTTTCCGCCGGCTTGTGCAAAAGTTGGTCCACCGCCTCCACCGCCACCTAAGTAAGAGGCTATTTTTCTTGCAATGTTTCCGGCGTGGAACTTTTTAGAAGTGTCTTTTGATACTTTTACTACCAAACTTACTTGATCATTGTTACTCTTGTTGAAAAGGATCACAACGCCTCTACCCAACTTTTGAAGTAGGATATCGGCCGTGTTAGCATGAACATCTTTTTCTAAGTTTTCTAACTGAGCTACTACCACCTTTTCGCCTTCTATGATTTGTGGAGTTTCAGCTAATCTTTCTATATTTTTTGTGGCCAACTGAAATTGAAGTTGTTTAATTTCTTTTTCCTGATTTTTTATAGTTTTTAGAATACCTTCGATTTTATCAGGTATCTGGTCCCTTGATGAATCCAACATTTTAGATAAAATAGTCATAATACTTTCCAATTCTGTAGCATAATTAAGGCTTTCAAAACCTGTAATAGCTTCTATTCTTCTAACTCCTGATGAAATAGAGGATTCTTCCAAAATTTTGAAGAGACCAATTTCTCCTGTGTTGGAAACATGTGTGCCTCCACAGAGCTCTCTTGAGAAATCGTCTATTTCCACAATTCTTACCACTTCTCCGTATTTTTCTTCAAATAAGGCTATAACATCCATATTTTTTGCTTCTTCTAAGCTTTTTAGGTATATGTTAACAGGGATAGCTTTTTGTATTTGTTCGTTTATAAGGTATTCGATTTGCTTTATTTGATCTTGGGTCAAAGGTTCATAATGTGTGAAATCAAATCTTAATCTTTCCGGGGCTACATATGAACCAGCCTGCCTTATATGCTCTCCAATTACTTTTCTTAATGCAGAATGCAAAAGATGTGTCGCTGTATGGTTTTTCTCTGTAGCTTTTCGCTTTTTTTCATCAACTTTTAGAAATACTCTTTCTCCGTTTTTTATACTACCTTTTTTTATTTTTACTAGGTGAGATATTATCTCATTTCTTATAGGTTTGACATGTATAACTTCAGCTTCGAATGTTTCATTGTAGATAATACCCTTATCTGAGACTTGCCCTCCTCTTTCTGCATAAAAGGGCGTTTTAGGGAAGAAGAGTTCGATTTCGTCACCTTCTTGAGCTTGTGAGACAATACTATTACTTTTTATTATAAGCTGAACTTCTTCTGTCGTACTTAGTTTATCATAACCAATAAATTCAGTTGGAGTCAAAAATTTATCGATTTCTTTGTAAATTTGTTTTTCTGTATCATACTCTACTTTACCCGAAGCTGATCTTGCCATCTCTCTTTGCTTGTTCATCAGTTCTGTAAATTCTTTTTCATCAACTTCTATCCCTTTTTCGGATAATATCTCTTTTGTGAGGTCCAAAGGAAATCCGTATGTATCGTAAAGTTCGAAGGCTATTTTCCCCGGTAATGTAGTTTCGTTGTTTAAGTTTTGAATTATGTTGTTTAACCTTTCCATTCCTTTTTCCATAGTTTCAAAAAACTTTTCTTCTTCCATAAAGGAAATATCTTTGATTAAAGCTTCTTTTTCGATGAGTTCAGGATAGATTTTTCCCATTTTTTTAATCACTGTTTCAAGGATACTGCTTAAAAATGGGCCTTTTGCTTCCAACAAAGCTCCATGTCGTACAGCCCTTCTTATTAATCTCCTTAAAACATAGCCTCTTCCTTCATTTGATGGTATAATTCCTTCAGATATTAGGAAAGCAATCGCCCTTGAATGATCGGCTATTACTTTTATTGATACGTCTTTACGTTTATTTTCTCTGAATTTTACACCAAAGATTCGTTGTATTTCTTCTATTATTTCTTTGAATAGATCGGAGTCAAAATTATCATATTTACCTTGAGCCACTGCGCAGATTCTTTCAAAACCCGCACCGGTATCAATGTTTTTTCTTGGTAAAGGGGATAGGTTTGCGTTTTCGTCGGAATAATATTCAGTGAAAACTATGTTCCAAATCTCGACAAAACGACCACAATCGCAGGCGGGAGTGCAATTTTCTTGGTCTGGACAGTTTTCGGCATACCCTGTGTCGAAGTATATTTCTGAGCATGGGCCACATGGACCGGTTGGACCTGCAGGTCCCCACCAGTTTTCTTCTTTACCAAATCTTAGTATTTTATTTTCAGGTATTTTGATATCATCTTTCCAGATATTAAAAGCCTCGTCATCGGTTTCATACACAGAAGCCCATAATTTTTCTGCTGGAAGTCCTAATTCTTCTGTTAAAAATTCCCAAGCCCATTTTATGGCTTCTTTTTTGAAATAATCCCCGAAAGAAAAGTTCCCCAACATTTCAAAAAAAGTATGATGCCTGGGGGTCCTTCCAACATTTTCTATATCGTTCGTTCTTAAACATTTTTGACATGTGGTGATTCTCGTATAAGTGGGTTCAACTTTTCCCCAAAATATTGGTTTAAAAGGGACCATTCCAGCCACCGTAAACAACAATTGAGGATCGTTGGGAATTAATGAGGAACTAGGTAACTTTTTATGCCCTTTTTTCTCGAAAAAATACAAAAAACTTTCTCTGATTTCTTCAGAGGTAAAATATTTCATATAGAAATCCTCCTATTTTTTTCAAATTATTCTTTCTTTGAAAACTCTAAAACTTCTGTCAGTAACCCTTTGTCCCGTTTCCCACCCTCACTAAAGTGTCTGCTTTCTATTCTTTTAATATTTAACTACTAAATAGGCAGTATCATTATCGATAAGTATGTTGTTGTTAATCTTTTTTAGCTCTGTTGCGGTAGGTGAGTCACCGTCATATACGATTCTGATTTCTAATGGGGTAGATGAATCTTTTACTATTTCTATATTTTCTGGTTGAGAAGTTAAATAGCCGTCTGACAAGAGAGCAGCAAACGTCACCCCACTTAAGGTTGAATTATAAATACCATAGTTCATTACAGCGACTTGAACATTTTGCA
The DNA here is from genome assembly GCF_016772115.1 of Petrotoga sp. 8T1HF07.NaAc.6.1. Taxonomy (NCBI): domain Bacteria; kingdom Thermotogati; phylum Thermotogota; class Thermotogae; order Petrotogales; family Petrotogaceae; genus Petrotoga; species Petrotoga sp. 8T1HF07.NaAc.6.1. The sequence continues at coordinate 87,266 of NZ_AUPG01000009.1, read as the reverse complement.
TTTCAGTTACTATTTTAGTTGCTTTAGCTTGATTGATAAGTCTCGTAACCGATGGGATAGCGATACTTGCGAGGATTGAAATGATCCCCAATACTATTAGAACCTCAACCACTGTGAAACCTTCGTTAAATTTTGTCTTTTTCATTTTCGCCCCCTATATCCACAGTATTCTCAACAAAAAATACCACATTGGGGTTACGATCAACAAACCATCAATTCTGTCGAGCATTCCCCCATGACCTGGTAAAATTTCTCCAGAATCTTTTACATTATAATATCTTTTAATAATTGATTCTGTTAAATCTCCAATGGTATCAAAAAAGCCCACCATCAATGCAAAGATAAGGGTTTGCAAGAGAGTTATTTTTTGAATGCTTCCAAAAAAAACCCCAATGGAATCAAATATAAATATATAAGCAAAAGTGAAAAAGATGCCACCTAATAATCCCTCCCAACTTTTTTTTGGTGAAAAATGTGGAGAAAGTTTATGTTTACCGAAACTCAACCCAAAAAAATATGCACCGGCGTCATAAGCCCATACTGCAGTTAATGCTAAAATCGCCATCCCTGGTCCATAGTTCAAATGAATCAAATAAAAGTTTGAAAGGAAAAAAGATACGTAGATAATACTTAATGCAGAAGATTCTATGAACCTTTTTGTGTGCGTTATTTCTTTAACTAAGAGCATGATCGAAAATACAGACGCTACGAAAGCTAAGAAAAATATTCCTTCACTTTCAAAAGGTAAAATTCCTCTATATTCAGCCTCCAAGGAGAATCCATATATAAGACTGGATGTTCCTACAATAAAAGTAAGCAAAAGCTTGATGAAACTATTTTTGACATCACTTGTAAATAGTTCAATCAATTCAAAGGAAGCTAACATCACTATAGTTGTAACCAATCCTAAAAGAGTGGGATACGTTAAATAAGAAAAAACAACTATAGGTCCAATAATTACCCCTGATATTACTCTTGTCCAGAGTTCTTTTTTATTCAAAGGTTTTCCTCCATATCTTTAGACTTACTGCTTATACCCCCGAATCGTCTCTCTCTTTTAGAATAATCTAAAAGGGCGTTGAAGTAATCATCATAGGAAAAATCAGGCCATAGAGTTTCTGTAAAATACAGTTCAGAATAAGCAGATTGCCAAAGTAAGAAGTTACTTAGTCTTTCTTCACCTGCTGTTCTTATTATTAAATCAGGATAAGGAACATCTGGTAAATAAAGGTTGCTGTCAATATCTTCTTTTGTTATTGTTGTCTTCTTTTCTTTCAAGATTTTATTTACTGCATCTACAATCTCTTGTCTTCCACTGTAATTCAAGGCGAAGATCAAATTGAAATCTTTGTTATTTTTACTTATGTCCTCGATTTCTTTACAAGTCTTTATGAGACTTTCTGGCAGTTTATTGATCCTTCCCAAAAATCTAACATTTACCCCATTTTCTATGATACGTTTAAGGTTATCTTCAAAGTATCTTATGAGTAAATCAAATAAAAATTCTATTTCATTTTGTGGTCTCTTCCAATTTTCTTCTGAAAAGGTGTATAAGGTAAGATAATTAATTCCAAATTCTTTAGACCACTCAATAACTTTGAGGGCAGTTTCAGCACCCCTTTGATGTCCATAGTTTCTGTCATAGCCACTTTTAGTTGCCCATCTTCCGTTTCCATCCATAATTATACCAACATGGGCAGGTACTTTTGAAAGTTTCATACTTATATTTTCCACATTTATGACTCCATGATCTCTTTTTCTTTTCTTTGGAATATTTTTTCTGCCTCATCTTCATTTTCTTTTAAAATCTCTTGGATTTCTTCTTCGAATTTTTTTGCCTCGTCTTCACTTATTGAACCCTCGTTCTTTATTTCTTTAACCTTTTTTATATCATCTCTTCTAATATTTCTTAAAGCCACTTTTGTTTCTTCTAGCATCTCTTTTATAGCTTTTACCAGTTTTCTTCTTTCTTCAATAGTGGGATTTGGGAAAGATACCCTAACTACGTTACCATCGTTTATCGCGTGAAAGCCAAAATTAGAAGCATTTATAGCTTTTTCTATCGGTTCCAGCATCTTTTTATCCCATGGGGTTATGACAACTGTTCTTTCTTCTCCAACACTTAAGGTTGCAACCTGATTAATGGGAGTAGGCATACCATAATAATCGACTTTTATATCCTCAAAAATAGCGGTAGTAGGTCGTCCGGTTCTTACTTTTTTTAATTCGTCCTCGAAATGTTCAAGAGTTTTTTTCATTTTTTCTTCTGCTTCTTTCGCATAAGAACTTCTCTTTGCCATGACTTCACCTCCGCATAAAATTTAATTCAGCAAATATTATACCACACCAAAGGGTTTTTCTTATATGATATAATATTGAAAGAGCGAAAAAACACGAAAAGGGGGCATTAATGTGAAAAAGTATCTTATCGTAACATTTTTTGCTATTTTGTCTGTACTCTTTTTTTCAGCAGATCTAATTTCATCTTATCAGGATAATTATATATTATCCAACAACTATTTGACAATAGGAATTTCTAAAGAAAATGGATATATAACCCTTTTTAAAAGTAATGAAGTTAATAAAAGTCTTTTCACAAATCATAAAATTCTAATTTCAGGTGTAGAGCTCCAAAACAGCATTGTAGAAACTTCGGAAGATTCGATTTCTTTCATTTATGATGAAAACGACTTCAAAGTGTTGAATACTTACACCCTACAAGAACAAAACCTCTTATTGAGTACTATGATAACTAACAAAACGGAAACAAAAAAACGAGTCCAAATGAATGAAATAATAGATTACTCCGACACATTTCCTTTTTTTATAAAGTCAAAGATCTTAAATAACTATGTATTAGTTCTTCAGCAAGATTTTGGAAGCTTTGGCTATTTCCCAGTTGATGATCAAACATTTCAGAGGGTTATAGCAAACGACGAGATGACCACAAGTATCTCATTTTTTACCCTTGAACCTGAGGATGTTCTTGAATTTACGAGAGTTATAACCGTTGGTGAGAGCGTTAGCGAAATAGAAAAAAGATATTACGATAAATTCGGTATAGGTTATACAACTATCGAAAAAAATATAATATTGAACAATGAAAAGTCTGCTAAGGGCATGAGAGTTGTTGTAGAAGATGAATTGGGAACCATTCAAGATGTTCAACTAGTTGATGAAAAAGGAAAAGCAGAATTTTATCTTCCCAATGATGAAGATTATGGGAATTTCCAAGTTAAAGTAGATTTTGGAAATTTGAAGAGTGAATCTGTCTCTATTGTAGAGTCTGAAGACCTTTTTGTTGAAGTTGGAGAAAATTACTTTTTTTACCAACCTTTCCTCACTAACAAAGAGGAAGATGGTGTGACTATCAATTTCAGGATGGCTGTCCCTGCCAGGTCAACTGTAGAAGTTTATGATTCAAGTAGCGAAGCTAAGGTGTTAGAAATACAAAACGAGTTTCCTTTGGAATATCACTATATAGAACTTTCTGGCTTGCAACCTGATTCTTCCTATGAATACGTGATAAATGTTGAAGATACTTATACTCTGAATGATGTCAAGACAGAAAAAAAGGCTTTTAAAACCAAGCCTTTAGATGAAAATATTGATTCTTTTCGATTTATAGTTTATGGAGATACTCAAATCTATGACGAAAGACACGCTTACGTTGTTAATAGAATTGTAGGAGATTCGGATCTAAATACAGCATTCATTCTAAAGCCTGGAGATCACACGGAAGAAGGCACATCAGAGAAGAGCTGGAGTAAATTTTTTGAGTCTGCAAACCCTTTAAGTTCTCAAATCCCCTATTACATGGCTTTAGGTAATCACGAAAGAAACAGTCTACTTTATTATAGGGCATTCGAGCTTCCAAGTGGTGGTGGAGATTATTCCAAGAGATGGTACTCTTTTGACTATGGAAACTCACATTTTGTCATCTTAGATTCTAATATTTTAGAATCTTCAAATCTTTATGAAAAACAAATGGAGTGGTTGGAAGAAGATCTTAAAAACAATAATGATAAAAAGTTTATCTTTGTGTCTTTTCATCATCCTTTTTGGACGACAGCTACAGAGTATGGTAGTATGGAAGAAAATCTTCCAGAAGGTCATTTCAACACAAAAAATTGGTTGCCTATTTTCAAAAAGTACGGTGTTGATGTTGTAATAAACGGACATATACACGCTTACGAAAGATATTTCAAGGATGGAATTATGTTTATAACCAGTGGTGGAGGGGGTGCTAAACTAAATACAAATCATGGAGCGGATCCGTTGCCTTGGCATGTTAAACACGTGCTTGAAAAACTTCATTACATTATTTTTGATGTTTACGAAGATTCTATAAAAGTTACTGTAAAAGCAGTGGCGAGGGTTGATAATCCTCTTTTCCCAAATCAATATACTCCAATTGATGAAGTAATCGATGAATTCTACATATACAAAAAGTGAAAGGGAGATGGTTCTCCCTTTTCACAATTTTACCAAACCTGAAAAACCCATAAAAGCCATTGAAAGAAGTCCGGCTGTTATTAGCGCTAAAGCGGTACCTTGGAAAGGTTTTGGAACGTTGTTTAGTTGCATTTTTTCTCTTATTGAAGAAAATATTATCAATGCTAGCGAAAATCCCAATCCAGAGGCAAAAGAGTTTACCAAACTTTCGATAAAGGTGTAATTGGTTTGTATGTTTAACAACGCAATCCCCAATATTGCACAATTGGTTGTTATAAGTGGCAAGTATATTCCCAAGGCTTCGTAAAGGGCTGGGCTGGATTTTTTAATAAAGAACTCAACAAATTGAACAAGTACAGCAATTACAAGAATAAACACGATCGTTCTTAAAAATTCTACTCCAAGCATTATTAGGATCTGGTTTAAAAGCCAAGTTATTACTCCGGCTATCGTCATGACAAAAATTACGGCGATAGACATCCCAATAGCGGAACTCTTACTTCTAGAAACTCCTAAAAAAGGGCAAATACCTAAAAATCTAGTTAAAATAATATTGTTAACCAAAGCAGCTGAAATAAACAGTAGGATAAGATTCATTTTTTAGCACCTGCCTTCTTCTTTTTGTTTTCTCTACTTATACCTATCGAATTGAACATTCCAAGTAAAAGTCCTAAAGTAATGAATGCGCCAGGTGGTAGTATGAAAAGGTATAAGTTGAGGGCGTCTCCCCACACCGTAAAACCAAAGATCGTTCCGTTACCCAATAATTCTCTTACTGATCCCAATAATACGAGTGCTCCTGTAAAACCTAAACCGATTCCCAAGGCATCAAATATTGAATCTAATACCCCGTTTTTTGATGCGAAAGATTCTGCCCTTCCCATTATGATACAGTTCACAACTATCAAAGGTATAAATATTCCCAAAGTCTGCCATAATTCGTATGTTAGTCCGTGCATTATGAGATCTATCATTGTTACAAAAGAAGCTATAATAACAATATAAATGGGTATTCTTATCTTTTTAGGAACTATTTTCCTGATCAAAGAGATTACAATGTTTGACATTGTTAAAACAGCTAGAGTAGCTATTCCCATACCCAAACCATTTTCTGCGCTTGTAGTTGTAGCTAAAGTAGGGCACATTCCTAACACTTGAACAAAAGTTGGGTTGTTTTTTATCAAACCGTTGGTAAAGTTTTTCAGATCCGCCATCTTTTCACATCACCCCTTCCTCTTTTAAAAATTCTACAGCTGCATTAATAGAATCAGCAACGGCTCTTGGAGTTATTGTTGCTCCTGTCATTACATCGCTAGTTTTCACTACACCTTGTTCTTTGTAACTATTTATTGAATTAGTTGGGACAGTTACGCCGGCGTCTTTATCGACTTTAACACCTACATTTAAACCTGATTCTGGGATCAAACTAAATCTTTTTTTCACGGGTTCTTCAGAGATTTTGGCCCCAAGCCCCGGAGTTTCTTGTGAATAATTTATTACTTCTATTTTATTCAAAGTAATTTGGACATCATCTTTTTTGATGAATGAAATAACGCTAACCACATCTCCTCCGTAACCTACTCCTGAAACTGTCATGACATAAATTTCGGTGTTGTTTTCCGTGAACTTATAAATCGGGGAAAAAACTTTTGCGTTTTTTGGACTTACGTATAAAACACCATCTTGATCTTCTTTCCATATATTTTTTTCTAACTGTTCTTCATTGGTAGGAATATTAGAAACTAAATATTCACCAGTATTTGCATCTTTTAATACCTCTTCTATAGCTGACAATGTATTATTGAATTCTGATTGTACTATCATTGGATTGACAAAATTATACACAATAGATACTAAAAGACCGGCAGCAACCATAAAAGCGGTTAAGATTAAACCTGTTTTTATATATTCACGCATGTTTTATCTCCCCTTTGGTTGTTCCATAAATTTTTGGTTTTAGCCAATCATCTATCAAAGGGACAAAAGCGTTCATGATAAGAATTGAAAAGGAAACACCTTCGGGGTAGCTACCAAAAAATCTTATGATCATCGTCAAAATACCAGCTCCCACACCAAAAACGAGCTGGCCCATTTTGGTCATTGGAGAAGTAACCATATCCGTTGCCATGAACAAAGCACCTAATATTAAGCCACCTGCTAAAAGATGGAACAAGGGAGTTCCAAATTTGGTAGGATCAACCATGTAAAAAACAGAGCTAAAAATTAAAACCGTTCCTATATAGGATACAGGGATCATCAATTTTATTCTACCTTTAATGACTAAGTATATGAAACCAATAATTAAAGCTAAAGCGCTAACTTCTCCGATAGAACCGGGAATTGTTCCGATGAACATATCCCAGTAAGTATAATTTTGGAGTACTGTGCTCATTCCTTCTTCAGAAATTATTCCCAGTACGGAGGCAGAAGTAACAATATCAGGATTCTGGTAATAAAAAGGTACATACCAGGTGGTCATAGCTGTAGGGAAAGATATCAACATAAAAGCCCTTCCAACTAAAGCAGGGTTAAAAAAGTTTTGACCTAACCCCCCAAATACTTGTTTCGCTAAAATTATCGCAATGACCACTCCTAACATAATTTGCCACCAGTTAACAGCTAAAGAAAGGTTCATACCTAAGAGTAACCCTGTAACAGAAGCGGAAAAATCAGGGATGTGATCTTTTTGCTTTCTTATAAAACGAACGATCGAAAAATCCAACATTTCTGCAAAAACCATAGAAAATAACATAATAAAAAGTGCTCGAAAACCAAAGATCCACGTTGAAGCAATAACCGCAGGTATCAATGATATCAAAACATCGATCATAATTTTTCTAGTAGTATTGGTAGTTCTAAAATGGGGAGCCGCTTCAGTGCTAAGATTCAACTCAAACCCTCCTTTTTTGAATGGCTTTTATAACCTTTTTTGTTGTCTTGAATGTTTTAACTAGATCTATATTTGATGGACAAATGTAAGAACAAGCACCACATTCTATACAATCCATAATTCCATTTTCTTGTGCGATGTCGTTTTTCCTAGCATCAGCAAGTTTTTTTAGGTAGTAAGGTTGAAGTCCCATGGGGCATGCTTTAACACAAGAAGCACATCTAATACATGGATATTCATGCTTTTGTGGTATCTCTTCTTTTGTTAATACGGTGATCGCATTGTTTCCCTTGAAAGTCGGTAAATCAATATTTGGTAAAGGTAATCCTGTCATTGGTCCACCATAGATTATTCTGTCGATTTTTTCCTCTTCAACGAGTCCTACTTGATTTAAAAGGTCTGAAACCTTAGTTCCAATTCGGAACCAATAGTTACCAGGTTTTTTTACACCCCCACTCAAAGTGATACCACGTTCAACTAAGGGTTTCCCATTGATTACTGCATCATAAATTGCATAGGTAGTGGAAATGTTAAAAACTAAAGCCCCAGCGTCAATAGGTAATCCTCCTGAAGGGACTTCCCTTTTTGTGATAGATTTTATTAATTGTTTTTCTGCACCTTGAGGATATTTTGTTTTTAGAATTGCAACTTCGATATTTTCATTTTTTAAAGCGTTTTTCATGGCTTTTATTGCTTCAGGTTTGTTTTCTTCGATGCCCACATAAATTTTTCCCGGATTAACTATATATTCTATTATTTTTATTCCTTTAATGATTTCTTCTGTGTATGTTCTCATCATCATATCATCGACAGTTATGTAAGGTTCACATTCTGCTCCATTGATTATTAAGTAATCGACTTTTTTGCCAGCGGGTATACTTAATTTTACATGAGATGGGAACATAGCACCACCTAATCCCACTATACCGGCTTTTTTAACAATGTTAATTAATTCTTCCTTTGAAAACTTCTTAAAGTTTTCATCGTGTTCAATATACTCCCAAATATCTTCTGAAGTTCTTTTTATTACAATTGCGTTATCCTTTCTTCCTGTGGAGGTATTTATAAATGATTCTATACCAACAACTTCCCCTGTAACAGAAGCATGTATGTTTGCTGAAATATTGCCTGCAGCCTCTGCTATTAATTGACCTGTTTTTACCTGATCGCCTTCTTTTACGATCGGCTTTGCAGGAGCTCCTATATGGTTAGTTGTGAATAGGTATACAAAATCGGGCAAAGGTAACTTTTCAAAAGGTTTGTCCTTTGTAAAATGCTTCTTCTGAGGCGGATGTACACCACCTTTAAAAGTTAATGTTGGCACAAAGAAACCTCCTTTTTGTTTTTTAAGAAACTAAGAATTGAAAGCCTATATAAATTTTAGGTAATCTTCTATAACTTTTTTAAAGGGTTCAAAAGCGGTTCGAAAATTATTATAGCACGAAAGAATGTTCTAATTTCAACAACTTCTAAAGTTTTTAAGAAAAATTATTACATTTATGTATATTAATTGTTTTTTCATATTTATTTAATATTGTCACGCTATAATACTTAACAGAGATATAACTGTTTGTTTTAAATTAGTCTACTTTTTTTAAATGCTTCTCTATGATTTTATCATATAATATCTTCTTTTTTTATTCTAATTTTTTAATAGAAGGTGAGTTTTCATGATAGAAAAAGACAAAATCGAGGACTTCGAATCGGAGAGCACAGATTGCACTCAAGCTGATAAAAGCTCAAAAGTCAAAAAATATTCCTTGTCTTTAACTATTAAAAATAATCCTAATGCAATCACCGATGAAATTTTAAGAAAAATCAAAAAAAAGCTATCGAAGGATGAGAAAACAGTAACTTTTGAAGAAATTGACGAGTCTATACCTAGCCAAATGCGTGAAGATTTTACATTAGAATTTTTAATAAAGTTTTACAATGAATTAAAAAAATCTAATATTTCTGTAGTGGATAGCTCAATACATCATTTTTATGAAGAAGAAGAGGAAGAAGAAAAAGATTTAGAGAACAATGAAGATTTTAAAGATCCTGAAGAATACGATGAGATTTTCGAAGATTTTGCCGATGTTGAAGTTGAGATGTGTGATAATATTTCGTTGCAAGATCCGATTAAAATATATCTTAAAGAGATTAGTAAGAGCAAATTATTAACCCCTTCAAGAGAAAGAAAATTAGCAAGAAGGGCACAAATGGGAGATAAAAGAGCCAGAGAGGAACTTATAAAAGCTAATCTGCGATTAGTTATTAGCATCGCAAAAAGATATGTTGGTCATGGATTAGGCTTTTTGGATCTCATACAAGAAGGAAATATTGGCTTAATGAAAGCCGTTGCTAAATTTGATTGGAAAAAAGGTTACAAATTCTCTACTTATTCTTATTGGTGGATACGCCAGGCTATAACAAGAGCGATTGCTGATCAAGGAAGGACTGTAAGAATTCCAGTACATTTGGTAGAAACGATTAATAGAATGAATAGGGTCGTAAATAAGTATATTCAAGAAAATGGAGAAGTACCTGATTTAGAAGAACTCTCTGTTTTGATGGACAAGCCGGTAGATAAGATGAAAGAGGTATTAATTAGTGCCAAAAATATATTCTCTTTAAATGCCCCGATTTCTAATGATGTAGATGCTGAAGGAGAAAGTGAGGTACTCGATTTTATTGATTCTGATTCACCTACCCCTGATGAAGAGGGAAGGAAGATGATTATTCGTCAAAAAATGGAAATGATCATTGATACACTTTCACCTAAGGAAGCTATGATACTAAAAATGAGATACGGTTTCGTAGATGGGAAACAGAAAACTCTCGAAGAGGTCGGAGAATTTTTTAACGTAACAAGGGAAAGAATAAGGCAGATAGAGTCCAAATCTATCAGGAAGTTAAAACATCCGGCTAGAAAAAAGATGATAGAAAATATTATCCAGGAATACTAAAGGGAAAATTTTAAGTCTCAAGCCTATTGACAAAGTAATTTATGGTTGATATAATAACTAAGGATTTGAAAATGAAACGATACAAATGGCCCCATAGGATAACGGCTAGTCCATTGGATTCTCAGTCCAAGAGTCAGGGTTCGATTCCCTGTGGGGCTGCCAGAATTAATAATCGGGTAGAAGATAGATAAGAATTATTATCAACCTTCTACCCGATAAATTTTTATTGTTTTTTTAAGGGAAGCTAGTTTGATTTATCGAAAAATTTAGTCACAATTTTTCTGTGGGAATGCTTCCACATTCAAAAACGTGATTGAAAAGATTAAAAGAACTTTCAAAAGCAGATTTCAACGTGTAACCTTTTATGATACTACTGATAAAATTAGCCTCAAAAGCAGATACAGCCTCTTCAAAATACTTTTTTTCTTTAACTTTTACTTCATATATTTTTTTATCAAAAGAGATTGCATCTTTTGCTATAATTAGCTTATTATCAGCTTTCAAATTATTGCTTTTTTCTGCTAATTCTCTATATGTCGTTTTAGAAATTAAAAAAAGATAATCACATGTAAATTTATCAATTTCATCTGTATAAGGTTCCCGTAAATCTACAAATAATCTTCTTTTTGCCTTAGTCAGATCGATTATCTTTTTGTTCCAGGAGTTATACACTATAAAAAGATTTTTTATATTATAGAGATATTCGGTAATAAATTCAGGTTCTACTTTTAAGTTTGTTTCACGATAATCAAGGTATTCAGTACTTTCTTCTATATTCCTAACTTTCCTCGTATTTCCTCCAGGTTTTTCAATCCAAATAATAGGAATTTCTTTTGTTTGAAAAGTTTTAAGTAAGAATTCAATATACTCATCAGGACTTAAAAAATCAAATATCGATGGTTTAAGATGAAAATAATCGTTCAAATAAATAACAACTCTTCCACCAGGTCCCGCTACCTCAGTTGTTATTTTGATATTATCTTTTATTTTTTTTATAATATGTTCGATTTCTATGCCACCTAAAACACCAATATCAGGAAGATTTTCTCTACTAATTATGGAAAGAACTTGCTCTTGATATTGGTAAACAGTTTTCAATTACGTTTCCTCCCACGATTTTTTAAACACTGTGGTTAGTGCTAATGTAATTTTTAATTTAATTGTGACCATTTTTTGAGGGATAAATCACAACTTTTCTATAAGGTTCTAAACCCATGGAAACGGTATGTAATTTGGGATAATTATAATTTATATACTTGTGAATTATTTTTCTTTCAAAGGAAAACATAGGGGCTAATTCCACCTTTTCGTTAGTAGATATTGCTTTTTTAGCAGCATTGTCAGCGATTAGTTCTAGGTTTTTTTTCCTATTTCTTCTGTAATCCCCAACATCCAATTTAACATCACATTTAGTATCCGTCATTCTATTGACATAAATCATGGTTAAATGCTGTAGTGCTCCAAGGTTTCGCCCTTGTTTGCCAATTACTTTACCCAAGTTTTCTCCTTCTAAAAAAACTTTCAAGGTCTTATTGTAATAATTAATATTGATATCAACATCTTCTTCAAAATAAGAAAGGATATTTTTCAAGAATTTTTTTACCTTATTGATAAGGTATTTCTCGTTGGGATAAGCTTCTATGATGAGGGGCTTTTTACCTATTCCAAAAAAGAATCCCTTAGAAGGCTCTTGAATAATCTTATAAGAAATCTCATCGATACATGATGCGTTAAAATTTGATTTTGCTTTTTCTAAAACCGATTCCAAATCAGTTCCTTCAAATTTTGTCTCACCTTGTAATTTAAACACTTATCATTTCACCTCCTGACAGGCTTTGGACCCAAACCAACGAGTTGTCTAAACGTAATACCTTTGACATTGTAAATCCTGTTGTACACAAATGTCAACAAGGTTTGTATTACAGTGTTCAGTGAATAATAAATGAATACTCCGACGGGTAATCCAATCAAAATGAAAGGAAACACCACAGACATAATTACCGACGTCCATGCGCTCCTGGCATCTTGCGACATTAAAAGGGCATTGATTAAAGAAGCAATTATGGCTAGTAATAGTAGGAAAAAATTGGCTTGGAAACCGCCTAGAGAAAGATCTGTCCATAAAAGGAATCTGGGATTGTATGCATAACTACCTTCAAAATAGTAGATTACTTGCCACAGTATGATCATAATGGGGAGAGGAATCAAAGAAGTCAAACATCCTCCGGCAGGGTTCACTCCTTTTTCCTTGTACAATTTCAGAGTTTCTTCTTGCTGTTTTTGAGGGTTTTTATATTTTTTTCTTATTTTCTCAAGTTCTGGTTGTAACTGTTTCATTTCGATCATGGATTTCTTTTGCCTGCCATATACGGGGAATAATATTGCATTTACAATGAGGGTAAAGAGTATTATAGCCCAACCAAAATTCCCTGTTACTTTAAATAGCCACCAGAAAAAGTTAACGAACCAATAAAAAATATTATTGAAAGGTCCAAACTTTCCTAAATCCTGCATTAAATCGATTACTGTAGAGTAAACGATCCCTTCTTCTATACCATCAAACGTTTCTTTAATAAATATTTTTTTGGTTGGACCTAAATAAGAAATTATTTTTTGATCTGAATTATTTAATGGCATCAAGTATTGATTTTGAGTGGATTCTATTGCTACAGGCGTATATATCGCTAGTGTAGAATCTAAAGCTTCACCTGTTGAGATGGATTTATCAATGTATGAAACAAAAACATTTCCACTATATCTTATTCCCGAAGAAAAAGATATGCTAGGTAAAACAACGTATCCATTTAAATTTTTAAATTCAACATCAAAATGATAGTTAGGATCGTTGTAAAACTTATAAATCTTTTGGCCTCCGTTGGGGAAAAAGTAATTTACTTCGATATAACTTTGATCTTCCGCCAATCTGATATTATAGTTACTAGGTAATATTTCTGTCATGTTTTGAGTATCTAAAATATCGTAGCTATCAGCTGTATACTCATAGACTAAATTATATTTTTTAGTTCTGCTATCGTAGAGTTCGAAATTTAAAATGTGCCCATTATGGTCTAACTTCAATCTATACAATTTCATTTCAATGCTAATTTCTTGATTCAATGAACTCTCTGATACCGTTATCTCAGGAATTGCAAAGGCAACAACATTCAAAAACATTAGTAACGTCAAAAAAAACAATCCTTTTTTCAAGTCATACACTCCTTCTGTGTTGTTTATTTTTTCCTTGCTTATGAACAAAAAAAGAAAACTTTTCGGGGACAGGATCATAGCCCCCTTTGTGTAATGGATTGCATCTGATAAAACGTCTAAATCCCAAGTACAAACCTTTAAATACCCCGAACTTTTCCACCGCTTCATAGGTGTAAGATGAGCAGGTCGGTAGGTAGATACATTTGGGAGGAGTTGCAGGCGATATATGTTTTCTATAAAAATCAATAGACTTGAGAACAAACTTTTTCATGCTTCTAACTTCCTCACCAATTTTAAAATTTGATTTTTAATTTGAGAATAATCTATTCCTTTAAAATTTTTCGATAACTCTTTTCTTGGAATGAATACGAAATCATATCCTAAAGGAAAAAAAGTTTTGTTTGTTCTATATATTTCTCTGATGTATCTTTTAATTAAATTTCTAACAACTGCGTTGCCAAATTTTCTGTTCACAATTACGGCGATCCTGTTATAATCCATAGTATTCCGAACATATATTATAACAAAATTATTATCGATTAAACGCCCGCCCTTTTCAAAAACATTTTTGAAATTCCTTTTTAATCGTAAGCGTTCTTTTTTCTTGAAAGTTTGCCCTTCCATTATACTGTTAAACGTTCTCTGCCTTTTGCTCTTCTTCTTCTTAAAACATTTCTTCCAGTTGATGTTCTTTTTCTAGCTAAAAAGCCATGAGTTCTTTTTCTCTTTATCCTAGATGGTTGATATGTTCTTTTCATCTCTACACCTCCAAATCCTTTTAAATTAAATTGTTTTATTGAAAATAAGGTTGCTCCTTATTTAGTTCATCTTTAAAGGCAAACTCAACCAATAGAAGCTGAATAATTGGTTTTAAAACTATCGAATATATTATAATGATTTAATGTTTTAATGTCAAGAAATAGAAGTAACAATTTTTTGGGATATTTTTCTTAACAAAATACTAAATAAAGCTAATACTAAATTAATTAAACAGTGATAAAATTAAAAGTAGTTTTGTAGGGATTTTATAAGTTCGTGGGGTGAACAAAAATGAATATAGATTATGAATGTATTAATTGTCTTCTAAACCACTCTTCTGAGTTAATGTCTAAAGTTAATACTAACTCTTCAGATTCTTCTCAGAACATTTTTGATAATTACAAAGAGGTAATTCTAAAAACATTCGGGGATACGACTTCAACCCACACACCTTATTATTTAGTAAAAACATTTTATGATTCTTTTTATGATGCTTTTGGTGAAAATGATTACTTTCATACAGAAAAAGCTGACCTAAACCAACTATTTTTAGAAGTTTACGATGATCTATTAGATTTTTGTTTGTCTAGCAAAGATCCTCTTTATACTGCTTTCAAATTATCACTGATGGGGGAGCTTTTTTGCCACAATTCGGGAAATTCCTTTGGTGAGTTAGAGATAGAAATCCAAAATTTTTTTAACACAAAGGGAGAAGCAATAAACGATTTAGAAAAATTTAAAAAAGAGCTAGAAAATGCCCGGCTCCTGCTTTTTATTCATAATTATGCTGGTGAAATAGTTTTTGATAAATTGTTTATAAAAGTATTAAAAGAATTATACCCCAACTTGATCGTTCACTCTGCTTTGAAATCTCGTCCGGTTTACAAATGTGCGACTAAAAAAGATGCCGATCAAATTTTTTTAAAAGAAGTTTCTATTCCTGTTGAAAGCGGGTCCAAATATTTAGGAACCGATTTAAGCTTCGTTAGTCCATCTTTCAAAAATATCTACAATGAGGCAGATATTGTAATAGCTAAAGGACAATCTAACTTTGAAAGTTTGGTTGACGAAAATCCAAAAAAATCAATCTATTATTCTTTTATTGTTAAGTGTTCAAAAATTGCGAAGGATCTTGATGTGAACAAAGAAGATTTAATATTTAAGCGAAGCTGGGTTATGAGTGGTAGTTGATGTGTGATTGAAACCAACTCAAAAGGAGGGGAACAAGATGAAAAGATTCTTAGGTATTTTAGTTTTTATCGTTTTGGTTTTATCGGTTTTTGCAGAGCCTAATCACTTAGTGATTTTCCACATGAACGATACTCACGGACATGTGTGGGGAACAGAAGATGGTGGAGGATTTGCCAGAGCAGCTACTCTGATAAATCAAGCAAGAGAAGAAGTAGCTAAGGAAGGTGGAGAAGTTCTTTTTCTACATGCCGGCGATGTAAACACAGGGATTCCAGAATCCGACCAATTGGATGCAGTTCCTGACTTCTTGGCGTTGCATTACATGGGTTTGGATGCTATGACTTTGGGCAATCATGAATTTGACAAACCTTTTGAAGTGCTTGAGAAACAGTATGAAGTAGCACAGTTTCCTTTTTTAGGGGCAAATTTTGTCAACGAGAAACGTGGTGGACCAGTTTTTGAACCATACGTTATAAAAGACTATGGTGATTTCTCAGTTGGAATTATAGGTCTTGTTACTGAACAAACAAAAGTTTTAGAGCCAATTTATTTGGGTGAGAATACGATTGTAGATGCAGAAGAGACTTTGAAGAAATATCTCCCAATTGTTCAAGAAAAAGCCGATGTAGTTATCGTCCTCGGACACTTAGGCTATCATGCAGATGGAGGAAGGCCTAACTTGTCTGTTGAGTTCACTACCTCAGATGAGCTGGCTGAAAATGTATCTGGAGTAGATATTATAATAGACGGACATTCTCACACATTGTTAGAAACACCTGTGGTAATCAATAATGTTATAGTAGCTCAAACTGGAGAAAACGCAGAGAATATAGGAAGGATAGATTTATGGATCGATGATGGTAGGATAGTAGATTGGAGAGGAGAAGTAATTCCACTAACATCTGATATCCCTGAAGATCCTTTCATAAAAATGTTTACAGATGCTTTTTATCAACTTGGATCGGAGGCTTTGAATGAGGTTGTTGGAGTGACAAAAGTATATCTCGATGGGGAACGAGCCCACGTTAGAAGTGACGAAACGAATCTAAGCAACCTTATAGCGGATGGTATGATTTGGAAAACAGGTGCAGATGTTGCTTTAATGAACGGTGGCGGGATAAGAGCTCTATTGAAGCAGGAGAGATAACCTACAGAGACATTTTGACTGTTTTGCCTTTTGGAAACACATTGTACGTTTTAGAGTTGACTGGGAAAGACATAATGGATGTTTTAAATTATGCTGCTACAATTCCTGATGGTCAGGGAGCTAAGTTACATGTTGCGGGGTTAACTGCAGAAATAAAAGGTGGAAAAGCTACAAACGTAAAAATAAACGGTAAACCCATTGATTTGAACAAAACTTATAAAGTTGTTACCAACAACTATGTAGCTGCAGGTGGAGACGGATACACAATGCTTGCAGGTAAACCTGGTTACGATACATACTTTAGAGATGCGGATTCTTTACGTGAATATATTGCTCATTTGGGAACTATAGAAGATTATACTTCCCAAGAGAGATTGATAGAATTAGATCAAGTTAAGTAAACAATCTAAAAGGGGTGTAAGTAAAATCTACACCCCTTTTAGATTCATGTTAAGTAACACTTTTACTTCTTGTTTGGTATTTCTTTTTTTTTAACTTCTTTTTTGACGAAAAACTTAAAGCAAAGGGGTGATTTTATGTTAAAAAGAGGCATTTTATCGTTTGTTTTGTTTTTGAGTGTGTTCTCGTTGTTTTTTGCTGAGACGATAGAAGTCCAAATTTTAGCAACTTCAGATTTGCACGGACGCTTTTTACCTTATGATTATGCCTTAAACCAACCTAATTATAGTGGAAGTATTGCACAAGTCTATTCGATCATAAATGAGTTGAGAAGTGAAAATCCTGACGGAACTATATTGATTGACAATGGAGATACAATCCAAGAAAACCTTTCAAACATTTTTTTAGAAGATGCCATACATCCCATGATTTTTGCTATGAATGAAATGGGTTATGATGCATGGATTTTAGGTAATCATGAGTTTAACTATGGGGTCCCAACACTTAAAAAGATTATGAGACAATTCATGCCAGTGGATGATAATCCTAACAGTGTTTTGTGTGGCAATGTTTATAATCCCGATGGAACAAGGTTAGCTGCCCCTTATAAAATAGTTACCACAGGGAATGGAGTAAAAGTTGGAATAATAGGTATGGTTACTCCTAACATAGTAAAATGGGACGCTGCAAATTTGCAGGATTACATTGTTGTTGATCCTGTGGATGAGGTAAGAGTAGCAGTTGCACAACTAAAAGGACAAGTTGACGTGATTGTGGGAGCTTTTCATATGGGAATCGAAGAAGAATATGGGACCTATGGTTCTGGAATCATAGATATTCTAGAAAAGACACCTGATTTAGATGTTGTTATTGCGGGTCATTTCCATGAAAAAATTGCTGAAACTTACTATTATAATGGAAAGTTGTATAAAGCTGTTAATGGTAAGATTATCGATGATCAAAAAAATGACATTACGCAAGAAGTGAAGCTCAAAGGAACTTTAATTGTGGAACCCGGAAAATGGGGGCAGACGTTATCACAAGTGGTATTGGAACTACAGAAGGAAGGGGATAAGTACGTAATAGTTGATAAAAGTTCCGCCAATTACGATGTAAAAACTGCTACTGGAACAGTACCACCAGACAGTGAATTGGAGAAAAAGCTTCAACCTTTTCACTATAAGGCTTTAGACTATGCTAACGAGGTAATAGGAGAATTAAAAGGTGGATCTTTAGTTCCTCCAGATGAAATAAAAGGTATCCCACAAGTATACATACAGCCCACCGCTATGATAGATTTGATAAATTCCGTTCAAATGTATTATGGAGAACAACTAATAGGTGAAAAGATAGATGTATCAGCTTCTGCAGCTTTTAGATCGGATGCAAATATAAAAGAAGGCCCTATAAAAAGATCGGATATTTCTTTAATTTATAGATACGACAATACTTTGTATGTACTAGAAATAACGGGGAAGCAGTTGAAGAAATATATGGAATGGTCGGCTTCTTATTACAATCAATACCAACCTGGAGATTTAACTATTTCTTTCAACCAAAAAATTCCGGGTTATAATTATGATATGTTTAAAGGGGTTTATTACGAGATCGATGTTTCAAAACCCGTTGGTCAGAGGATAGTAAATTTAAGAAAAATAGATGGTACACCTATTCAAGATAATGATGTATTGACGTTGGCAGTCAACAATTATAGAGCAAATACCCAACTTTTGACATATGGTCCAATATTTGAAAAAGGAGAACAACTGCCAAAGCTTCTTGGTAGAACAGAAGATCATCCTGACTTTTCAGCTATAAGCGGAGGAGATCTAAGAAAACTCATAGAAAAGTATATAATAGAAGTAAAAAATGGTATGCTTACCCCAGAATATGAAGAAAATTGGAAAATAGTGGGTACCGATTGGGGTGAGGAATTGCATAATAAGCTTAAGGAATTATCCCACGAAGGAACCGTGGAAGTAAGCCCGTACGAACCTGTTAGAGTAGAGGATATTGAAGTATTTTTATAACTCCTAACTTCATAATATAATTACCTAGTAGTCTCATGAAATAAGTTGTGCTTTCTTTATGAGTCGTCCAGATAAATGGAAAGAATGTTTCAGAAGAGTAATCTAATTACGTAATCATACAAAAAGGGGTGTAAGTAAAATCTACACCCCTTTTAGATTCTTCCAAAGTATTTATCTAAGGTTTTAAAGGTGATTTGGATCATTATCGGTCTACCATGTGGACAGGTTAGTAATTTTTTCTCAAAAATGTTGTTTAAAAGTGTTTCCATACCGGTAGGATTATCTTTAGTTTTTACAGCCGCTCTACATGCCATAGTAGCTAAGTTCTTATCAAGTATGCTTGTTTGCTGATCAAAATTTGATATTCTTAGATCATCGGCTATCTCGAATATCAATTTTTCGGTATCATCAATTTTCACAAGTGAAGGGAGCCCTTTCACAATAATTTCTTTTTCATCTTCTTCTAGTTTTATACCCAATTTTTCTAAGTGATCTTTGTTTTCTAAAATTATTCCTTTTCTTACTTCATCTAGAGTTATTTTAACAGGGGTAAGTAGAAGGTCGGAAGTAAGTCCACCTTTTTCGTATAGATTTTCCTTTAAAATTTCGTATATATAACGTTCATGTGCGGCATGAAAATCTACTAAAAGTAATTTGTCTTCATCTTCAACTACGAGATATCTTTCAGCAACTATGCCCAAAATTCTTAACTTTTCTAAAGAATTAATTTTTTCAACAGGAGTAAACGGCTGACTCTTTTGATATTCAAACCCTTTAAAATCAAAGGTTTTTGAAGGTTCATAAAGTTTATAATTATTATCAAAATGATTATGTTCTTCTTGAAGATCTTCTATTTCAGAGTTATTAAAAAATTTGTCTGTAATTTCAAAATAATCTTTATTTGTATTGTTTTGTGAAAAATCAACTTTTTGAGAATTTTCGTTCTTGTTGTATAAATTTTGAACAGAAAACGAAGAAGTTTTTTTATTTGAATCAATTGTATCGTTACTACCTATAAATTCCACCGTAAAGTGAATGTTTTTCTTCAGGGTCTCTCTTACAACTTTTTTAAGTAAAGAAGCTATCATCTGTTCGTCAGTGAATTTTACTTCCAATTTTTGAGGATGAACGTTTACATCAACCATATCCGGTGGTATTTCTATGAATATTATTCCATAAGGATGAACTGATTTTTCAAGCATTTCACCGTAACCTGTTTCTAAAACGGAGTAGAGTGAGGCAGCCTTGATGTATCTGTTGTTTACAAAAAAATGTTGGGCAGTTCTGTTATTTCTTCCAACTTTGGGTTGTGAAATAACTCCAGATATTTTGCATAATGAGTCGTTGTGTTCAATTTCTATGAGATCATCTCTTTTTAACTCGGGATATATTTTTAAACATTTTGTAATTAGATCCATATCCGAAGAAAATTTGTAGATTTCTTTGTTTTCTCTTATGTATGTTAAGTTAATGTTGTTGGTGAAAGCAAACTTTTCTATAATCTCTGTAACGTATCTTCCTTCAGCAGAATCACTTTTAAGAAATTTTCTACGTGCAGGAATGTTAAAAAAAAGATCCATAATTTCTATTTTCGTTCCATTTGATGAATTAACCCTCTTTTTTTCTATTATTTTTCCACCTAATATTTCTAACATTGTTCCAACTTCTTTTTCAGGTGGTTTGGAGGTCATTTTCATTCTAGAAACCCTTGAAATTGAAGATAGGGCCTCACCTCTAAAACCAAATGTTTTTAGTTGATAAAGATCCTCAATAGAGAAAATTTTGCTTGTGGTATGAGGAAGTATAGATAATTCTAATTCTTCTTCTTCCATCCCAATTCCGTTATCATCGACTTTTATTAACGATTTGCCGCCATCAAGTATTTCAACAGTTATACTATCTGCTTGGGCATCTAAAGAATTTTCTACCAATTCTTTTACTACTGAGCTTGGGCCGGATACAACTTCTCCAGCTGCTATTTTCATTACCACTTCAGGATTAAGTACTTTTATTCTCATAAAAAACACCTCTTCAAAGTATAACAGTTCATATATTATTATATCATCTTTAAAAACTCAACCTCAAAAAATAGCGAATTTTTGTTATAATAAATACGTATAGGAATTTTATAAGGGGGAAATGCAATTGAATATAGGAATGTTTTCCGATACTTATTTACCGCAAAAAAATGGAGTTGCCACAGCTATAAAACTCTATAAGGATGAAATGGAAAAAAGGGGACACAATGTATATCTATTTGTTCCAAAATATAAATTTGACTACAAAAGGAACGATGATAAAATTTTTGAATTTCCGGCTGTTAAATTCCTCTTTGAGAAAGAGCAGAGGATTGCACTACCATTTTCTCCAGAAATTTTTAAAATTAAAGAGTTAAACTTGGATATAATACATTCTCATGATCCTTTTTCTATGGGAATTCTTGCAAGGGTTGTTTCACGCATGTTGAAGTTAAAATACGTAGCAACACACCATACCATGTATGATTATTATTTGCACTATCTACCATTGATAGTTAGACCCCAACCTGAATTTGTTCAAAGACTTATAAAAAATTGGTGTTTAAAAACAGATAAAATAATCGCTCCTACTGAGAATATAAAAGAGACGCTTGTTGAATATGGTGTACCTTCCGAACATATAGTAACTATCCCAACTGGGATAGACCTAGCTTCTTTTGATAAACCTATTAACTGGGATTTGAAAAAAGAATATCCACAAATAAAAGAAGATGACAGAATTCTTTTATTTGTAGGTAGGTTGGGAAAGGAAAAGAACATAAGTTTTCTTTTGAAGGTGTTTAAGAAAGTGCTTTTGGATGAACCAAAGGTAAAATTCGTTATTGTTGGTGGAGGGCCTGAAAAAGAAGAGTTGGAAAAGTTAGCTATGGACTTAAATATCACTGAAAATGTTATTTTTACAGGTCCACAACCAAGAGAAAAGGTTATAGATGCCTACAAACAAGCTTATTTATTTATTTTTGCTTCTTACACGGAAACACAGGGATTAGTTATTCTTGAATCTATGGCTGCTGGTACGCCGGTAGTGGCTTTGGGTAAATTAGGTGTTTATGATATACTTTCTCAAGAAGGTGCAGGTGGAATTATGATCAAAGATTTAAATGAAGATGATTTTTCTCATGAGATACTTAAACTATTAAGAGATTTATCGTCATACGAAGGAATAAAAAAGAAAGCTGAAATTTTTGTGAAAGATAATTATTCCATCGAAAAGTGTGTAGATATGATTTTGGAACTATATAAAAGGGAGATAGTAAGTGTATGAAAGAATTTGAGGAAATAATAAATCTCCAACTTGCGGATCTGCGTGAAATACCTATCGAGAACTTTTCCTATATTGGAGATGCTGTTATAGGTTTGATTTACAAGGTGAAATTGCTAAAGGATGGAAGGATAAAGACAAGAGACCTTTATGAAAAAACAAAAGATTTTTTAAGTGCAAAAGCTCATTCGAAGTTTGTTGATATTGTGTTAGATCATTTAACTCCAATAGAAATGCAGTATTACAAGCGTGCGGAAAATTCCAACGGTGCCAAGAAAAGAGGCAACGATAATGATTATAGGAAATCTACAGGATTTGAAGCGGTCATTGGATATCTTTTTTTGACTAAAAGTTACTCAAGAATCGAGGAATTATTGGGAGTGATCGATAATTGTATATATACGGAAAAAACATATTAAAAGAGATTATTGAAGCTCGTTACCCTGTAAAGCATATTTTTTTCAGTAGTTCTAAAACAGAAAGAGGATCTTTAAAAGAAATCGTCGAAGATGTTGCAAATTTAGGATATTCCTACAGTTTTTCCCCCAATGAAGTTTTGGAAAAGATGGCTTTAACAAACAAACATCAGGGAATCGTAATTGATATGGGGAACGATTTTAAATATGAAAATTTGGATATTATAGAAGGAAAGGAAAAACTGTTTTTAGTAATCTTGGATCAGATTCAAGATCCGCATAATTTTGGAGCTATTGTAAGGACTTCGGTGGCCGCGGGGGTTGACGCCATTATAATACCAAAAGATAATGCTGTTGAAGTCACCCCTGTTGTTATAAAAGTATCTTCTGGTCAAATATTTAAGATACCGATAATTAAAGTAACCAATCTTTCAAATACAATAGAGACATTAAAGAAGGAAAATGTTTGGGTTTATGGAGCAGATGTTGAGGGTAAACCTTATTATGAAATCGATTGGCAAGGAAAAATATGCTTGGTTTTTGGAAATGAAGGAAACGGCATTCGAAAAAACGTTAAAAACCATTGTGATGAATTAGTAAGCATTCCGATGTTTAACAACGTTGAGTCTTTAAATGTATCGGTTAGTGCAGGAATTATACTTTTTGAAGCGAAGAAACAAAGAATTTTTAATATGTAATTATAATTCAAAATTTTATGGAGGTGTATGTTGTGAGTAATACAACAAGAAAAGTTTTTACTGTGATGGTATTTAGCATACTGTTTGCTGTTATTTCATTTTCTCAAACGGATTCAACTCTCAAAATTGGTTATGTGAATTTTGAAAAGACAGTAGAAAGTTATTACAAATGGAAGGATTTGGAATCAATGTATCAAATTGATCTACAATATTATCAAGGAAAAATCAATGAAATGGAACAACAGTTCAAGGATTTACAGAGTTCGGGGGCAACTGAGGAAGTCCTGCAACAAAATCTTCAACAATTACAAACTCGTGTAAATCAATATCAACAGGAATTGCAAAATGAGTATCAACAGAAAATGGCAAATATCACTTCGGAAGTAACAGTGAAGATAGCTCAGTATGCAAAAGAAAATGGGTACGATTTAATTTTAAATGAAATTGGTGTAGTTTATTACAATCCAGAATTAGATTTAACGGAAAAAATTATTCAATATTTGAATGAGAATTAAAAATAAATAATATGGAAAGGGTTATTATTGATTGTAGAAACATTAGCAAAACATATGGAAAAAAGATGGTATTGAATAATGTTCAATTTCAATCAAAAGCCGGTTTAATTACAGGATTACTTGGGCCAAATGGTGCAGGGAAAACAACTCTTTTTAAGATAATTTTAGGGTTAGTTGTTCCCAATTCTGGGGATGTTTTCCTCGATGGTAGAAATATAACCCATCTTCCTATACACAAAAGAGCGTTGAATGGATTGGCTTATCTACCTCAAGAACCGTCTGTTTTTAGGAACTTATCTGTAAGAGATAATCTTGAAATGATCGCCGATCTTCTTAAAATTGAAGATGCGAATCAAAAAATTAAGAGTATAATGGAAGATTTTGGATTAGATACTTTAATTCACCAAAAGTCTTATTCTTTATCCGGTGGAGAAAAAAGAAAATTAGAGTTTGCTAGAACGTTGATAACGAATCCAAAAGTAATCCTTTTGGACGAGCCTTTTGTTGGTATAGATCCCATAACAGTTAAGGATATACAACAAATAATTAGAAAACTTGCAAAAAGTGGGATTTCAATAATTGTTACGGATCACAGTGTCGATGAAATTGCTCAGGTAGTTGATGAACTTTATGTTTTACACAAAGGTGAAGTTATAGCTAGTGGTGTTCCAAAAGATGTTTTGAATAACGCAAAGGTCAAAGAAAGTTATTTGGGTTGGTGATCGGTTTGAATGTAGGGGTTATCGGGTATTCTGGAAATATCTTTAAAGATCCAATTAAATCGTTAGCTTCACTTTGTTATGATGTCGGTAGAATTATAGCAGAGAATAATTGGATTCTAGTGAACGGCGGACGTGATGGAATAATGCAACTAGTTTCAAAGGCCGTAAAAAATAATGGTGGGCATGTTATTGGTTTTTTACCGTGGGAACAAGAAGGGAACGGTTATTTGGACTTTCCTATAAAAACAGGGCTTGATCTTAATATGCGTTCTTTTGTTTTGTTAAAAAATGTCGATGTGGTCGTAAGTATAGGAGGGGAAATCGGCACGGCTATAGAAATTTTGGGGGCTTATTCGTACAAAAAACCGATATTGTTAATGAAAAATTCAGGCGGATGGACAGATAGGATAACTGAAGTTTTGATAGAAGGTAAGTTTCTTGATAATAGAAAATTAGTAGAGGTAAAACAAGTATCTTCTATTGATGAACTTGAAAGAATTTTGAAAGGTATTGAAGAGGTGAACAACTAATGATAAGAGTAAGATTTGCTCCAAGTCCCACGGGTCATCTACACGTTGGGGGTTTAAGAACAGCCTTGTTTAATTGGTACTTTGCCAAGAAAAATAATGGGAAGTTTATTCTAAGAATTGAAGATACCGATATGGAACGTTCCAAAAAAGAGTACGAGGATGCCATTTTAGAAGAAATGAAATGGGTAGGCTTAGATTACGATGAAGGTGTAGATAAACCTGGTGAATATGGGCCATACAGACAAAGTGAAAGACTAGACATATACAAACATTATATAGATCAACTTTTAAATGAAGAAAAGGCTTATTTTTCAGTTACTAAAAACGATGAAATAATTTTTGAAGGTAATAATCTTCTAGACAAATATAAAAAAAACAATGATTATTCTGTGGTTGTAAAGTTTAAGGTTAATAATGATCAAAAAATATCTTTTTTGGACGATGTTAGAGGAACCATACAATTTGATACATCCAATATAAATGATTTTGTTATTCTAAGATCAAACGGAATTCCTGTTTACAATTTCACAGTTGTGATAGATGATTATCTGATGAAAATAAGTCATGTTATAAGGGGAGAAGACCACATCTCTAATACACCCAAACAAATTTTAATATATAATGCTTTATCTTTTGAACTTCCAAAATTTGCCCATTTGCCTTTGATTTTGGGTGAAGACAAGTCTCCTTTGTCTAAAAGGCACGGAGAGGTTTCTATAACTTATTTTAGAGAAGAAGGGTATCTTCCTAAAGCTATATTGAATTACTTGAGTTTGTTAGGTTGGAATGCCAACGAACAGATATTTGATTATACGGAAAAATATCAGGAATTTGATCTGAAAAAAGTTTCAAGAAATCCTTCCATTTTTGATTACACCAAACTTCTATGGACAAATGAAGTACATTTGAGAAACGATCCAATTGAAGAAGTACACAAAAGTTTTACTGAATGGGCTAAATATACAACCGTCAAGATAGACAATGAAGATTCTTTTGTGAAAAAAATTATAGAAGCTTCCAGAGCTAAAGTTCAAACATTAAAACAACTTTATGAATTTTCCAAAAATTTCTTTGTTGAAGAATTCGAATACGAAGAGGAATTTATCGAAAAATACATGAAAAAACCTTGGTTTAAGCAAGTCATCGAGGCAACGATAAGAAAACTCTCAGAAATTGATGAGTACAACCTTGCAAATGTAGAAAATACTTTAAAAGAAATAGCGGATCTAAATATAACTAGTAGAAAAAATGTTTTTCAGACAATAAGAGGCTCTCTTTTAGGAAGATTAGTAACTCCTGGTTTGTACGAATCTATAATTATTTTAGGAAAAAATGAGAGCATTAAAAGGTTAAAAAGAGCTTTGGAATTCTCAAATACTTTGGATATTAATCCAAGAAGGTGAATTCTCTGTGTATCCTTACTTAAAAGGAAAAAATATTTTACTCGGTGTAACAAGTGGAATCGCCATCTATAAAGCGGTAGATCTAATTTCTAAGATGAGACAGATTGAATGTAATCCAAAAGTTATCATGACAAAAAATGCCCAAAGGTGGATATCCGACCAGATTTTTTCTGCAGTAGGTAACTGTGAGGTTTACTATGAAACTTTCGATGTTAAAAGCGGTTGGATACCCCATACAGAGCTTTCTAGATGGGCAGAACTGTTTATCGTCGCCCCTGCGACCGCAAATATAATAGCCAAAATATCACATGGAATTGCCGATGATCTACTTTCTTGTACCGCTTTAGCTTATTCGAAAGCTCCTAAACTAATTGTCCCTGCAATGAACGTTAGGATGTATGAAAATCCCGTTAATAAAAAGAATTTAGAAATATTGAAACAAAATGGTTGGTCTATAATAGAACCAGAAGAAGGTCACTTAGCAGACGGAGAATTTGGTAAAGGAAGGTATCCGGATAATAGTGAAATATTAGAATACAGTGAATACCTACTTTCCAAAAAGGATTTCATGAATAAGAAAGTTTTAGTAACAGCCGGTCCCACGGTCGAAAATATTGATCCTGTAAGGTTTTTGTCAAACAGGTCCAGCGGAAGAATGGGTTACGAATTGGCAAGAGAATTTGCAAACAGAGGAGCTGAGGTTACGTTAATATCGGGGCCCACAAACTTGAGACCACCATCTATTGTAAAAAAAATCATAAGAATAGAAAGTGCGGAAGAATTAAGAGAAAAGGTATTAGAGGATTTTGAAGATAATGATATAATAGTTATGACAGCTGCAGTAAGTGATTTAAGAATAAAAAATTATTCTGAACAAAAGTTAAAAAAAGATACAATAGTTAATCTAGAGATTGAGAAAAACCCTGATATAATAAAAGAATTAGGAAGGAAAAAAAGAGTTGGTCAAATACTTGTTGGATTTGCTGCAGAAACAGAGAACTTAAAAGAGAATGCCATAAAGAAATTAAAAGAAAAAAAGATGGACATGATAATTTTGAACGACGTTTCAAGAAAAGATATAGGGTTTGAAAAAGAGGAAAACGAGGTGACCATTTTTACTAGTAAGGAGGAGCTTCGACTTGAGAAAAATCACAAAAGGATTATCGCTAATAATATTTGTGACTTTATTTTCAGTACTTTTTTCTGAAGATTATTTTCATTTGTATCCTGCTGAATATGATCAAACTCAAAATACTGTGAAAATTAATTTAGAAAGTTATATAAATATCACGCAAAAACCAAATGTATACATATATGATGGGGGAGATAGAAAGAAATTAACTTTGTATGAAAAAGAAGACCGTGAATTCTTCTTTTATGTTAATTTAAATGCTTTTAAAGGCAATTATTATTCATTCTTAGTAACTTCTACAGATAAAGAAGGGCGTTATGTGTCACAGTTTTTTGCAAATTTTTTGGAAAAAGCCTTATTTGCTCCAAATATAGAAGTTGAAATAACTACCTCTGTTGTGGAAAATGGGTATCAATATTATTTGGATTATTATCCAGAAGAAAATTTGGAATTAGTGAAAGTACAGGTAGAAAATACCGTTTTTGAAGATCCGAATGAGTTCTTAAGGTTGCTGGGTAACTTTGAAGAGGGGTTTCATGATTCTGTTTTTACTTTTAGAAATAGATATGGAATACATTTTGAGCGAAAAGTTACCTTTTTGAAAGTGGCGAATGTTGTTGCCACTGAGAACGTTTTAAAACCAAAGCAAAGATATGAAGTATATGGTTACCATATCGTACAAAAAGGTGAGAGTTTGTACAAAATCGCTGAAAAATACAAAGTTCTTCCTGGAGATTTAGTTAATATGAACGATCTAAAAGATCCTTCTTTGATATATCCAGGGCAAGCTTTAAAAATAGGAAAAGTAAAATACGAAGAAAGTCCTTTACGCTTAGAAATAAACCTTTCACAAAATAAGATGTACTTATATTTTCATGATCAGTTGTTAAAAACTTATATAGTTGCGGTTGGTATGAGTGATTACACACCACCGGGTTACTATCGAATTTCATACAAAGAGAAAGATCCTGCGTTGTATTGGTACGATGAATATATACCTCCTGGATCTTTAATGAATGGAATGGGAACAAGATGGTTACAACTTTCAAATCCTCAATATGGGATTCATGGCACAACAAAGCCATGGGAAATAGGTAAAAGGATATCTCATGGATGTATAAGGATGTTCAACTTTGATGTGGAAGTTATAGACTTTTTGGCATCTTTAGGGACCGAGGTTTATGTGTACAATGGAGAAAATAAAAAAGAATCCTGAATAGGATTCTTATGGCTGGGGTGGCTGGTGGGATTTGAACCCACGACATCCTGAGTCACAGTCAGGCGTTCTTCCACTGAACTACAGCCACCAAAAATTTGGTGCGCCTGGGGGGAATCGAACCCTCAACCCTTGGATTAGAAATCCAATGCTCTATCCGTTGAGCTACAGGCGCTGGAGCGGCCGACGGGAGTCGAACCCGCAACCCTTGGCTTGGAAGGCCAATACTCTACCAATTGAGCTACGGCCGCATTAATACATTAATGGTCGGAGCGACTGGGCTTGAACCAGCGACCTCCGGTGCCCAAGACCGGCGCGCTCCCAACTGCGCTACGCTCCGCTGCCTTACTTTTCAAAATATATAATATCACAAGGAATCTATTTTGTCAATATTTAATTTCTTTTTAATTCTTCTAAAAATCAAATCTCTACTATTCAATTTTTTTATGATAAAATTATATCAAGGGGAATGGGACGTTCTTAAACGTTGCAGCAATTAGGATGGGAGGTGTTTTATGAAAGTAAAGAAATTGGATAAAAAATTGTTAGATACATTTAGGGCAGATGAACCTACAATACAGGAATTGAGAAATATTGCAAAAAATTTAGGAGTTAAACTAAAACGAAATATGAATAAAAAAGAGATTTTAAAAGTGGTTAGAAAAGAGATTAAAAGGTTAGAGCAATCTTCAGATAACAAAGTTGAAGAGATTTCAGATTATACAAAATTACCAAAGAATCCACAAAAACTTCCAAAATCAAATGAATCAAAAGAGCTTCCTCAAAAGTACGAAAGGGAAAAACTAAAAATAATGCCGGTCAATCCCAACTGGGTATATGTTTACTGGAACATTTCTGAAAAAAGCAGAAAAAAACTAAAAAAATTATCAAAAAACTCTAATATTACAATCAGGGTCATAAAAAAATCAAAAGAGGATCAAGAAGTAGAAAAAAAAGTTATTGAAACAGATTTAAAATTAGACCAAAACAGCAATACTTATTTTCATCTCCCACAAGATAATTCCGCCTATGTTGCTTTCCTTGGGGTAAAAAATGAAAATGGCGAATTTACTCCTTTAATAGAATCAAATGAAATTAAAACACCTTCTTCATCCATTAAAAGTTCAGATAAAGAAGAATGGTTTTTGATAGAAGATGGAAAAATTATCAAAGAAGATAAAAAAAAAAGAACCTGGACTTTGGAAGGTAGAAAAACATCAGGGCAGTAGTGAAACAATGTTTACAAACAAAAGAAAATTCAACGATACCAATTTTGGAAGTGATTGAAGTTATGAAGAGTAGAAAAGGGAAAATTTTGTTCTTATTACATGCTCATCTGCCTTATATTCATCATCCGGACTTTGAAAATTTTATGGAAGAAAGATGGTTTTTTGAGGCATTAACTGAGACATATATTCCTTTAATAAAAGTTTTTAAATCTTTAGAAAAAGATAAAATTCCATTTAAGCTTACAATAAGCCTTTCTCCAACGTTGATGGAGATGTTTAATTTAAAGGATTTAAGAGAAAAATATCACAAGTATTTATTAAATTTGATAGAATTAACCGAAAAAGAAATAATTAGGACAAAAGATGAAGACCCTAGGATACACCAACTCGCCCAACATTATAGGCGAGAATTGATAGAAGATTTAGATATTTTTTGTGAAGAATATAATCAAAATATATTAAAAGCTTTCAAGGAATTTAAAGATAAAGGTTACATTGAAGTGATAACATCTAATGGCACTCATGGGTATCTACCTTTTTATCGGGATTATCCAGAGGCTATTAGAGCTCAAATAAAATCAGCCGTGTTAACCTTCAAAAAAAACTTTGGTGAGCATCCTATGGGTATATGGTTGGCGGAATGTGCTTATTTTAAAAGTCTTGACAAATATTTATCAGACGAAGGTATACGATACTTTTTTGTGGGTACACATGGTTTTACTTATGCAGACAGTCAGCCAAGGTATGGTGTGTATAGACCCATAATCACCCCGAATAAAGTTTTTGTGTTTGCCAGAGATCCTGAATCAAGCGAGCAGATATGGAGTTCTGAAGTTGGTTATCCAGGCGATTCAAGATATCGTGAATTTTACAGAGATATTGGTTATGACAGAGAAGATGACTACATTAAGCCATACATAGATCCAAGCGGAACAAGGTGTAATACGGGAATAAAGTATTATCGTATTACCGATAAATCATTATCCTTGGATAAAAAAGAAATATATGATGTTAGAGAAGCCAGTAACATCGTAAAAGAGCATGCCAGAGATTTTTTAGATAAAAAAACTTTGCAAATCAAGAAATTATTAGCATGTTTAGACGAAGAAGAACCAATAATTGTGGCTCCTTTTGATGCTGAACTTTTTGGTCATTGGTGGTATGAAGGTCCGAAATTTTTGGAAGAGCTTTTTAGGCAATCATCTGAAAACGAATATTTAGATTTTTCTGTACCTACTGAGATTTTACAAACAGTTAAAAAAGTTCAAATCACTTATCCCGCAGAATCCTCTTGGGGTGCCGGTGGATACCATGATGTATGGCTCAATGAGAAAAATGATTGGGTTTATAAGCATATTCACGAAATAACTGAAAGAATGATAGAAAAAGCCAATACTTTTAAGAACCCTTCAAATTTACAAAAAAGGGCTTTAAATCAGATGATGAGAGAGGTTCTCCTTGCACAAGCTAGTGATTGGCCTTTTATAATGACCACAGGAACCACTATAGAATATGCAAAGAATCGAGTTAAATGTCATATTAACAGATTTTTGGATCTTGACAAAATGTTAGAAAAGCAACAAGTTAATGAAGAAAGGCTCTCATTTTATGAATGGATAGATGATATCTTTAGAAATATTGATTACACAATATTTTCGAGTGATTATAGAACAAACTAATTTATTGAAAATTATTACATGAAGGGAGGATAAAAACGTTGCCAGAAAAATATTTTGAGATAAGATGGCATGCAAGAGCAGGGCAAGGAGCAAAAAGTGCTTCTCAATTTTTAACGGAAGCTGCAGAAGAAGCTGGAAAGTATTCCAGTTCATTTCCAGAATATGGAGCGGAAAGATCCGGTGCTCCGATGAAAGCTTTTAACAGGGTTGCGGATGTCCCTATAAGACTTAAAAGTAACATAGAGACCCCCGATGTGGTGGTTGTCATAGATGACACACTTTTAAAAAATTCGGAAGTAACATCTGGATTAGCTGAGGATAAATTGTTGTTGGTCAACACATCTAGAAGCATTGAAGAAGTAAGAAAATTATCAGGGTATAAAGGAAGAATTGGTGTAATACCTGCTACGGAGATAGCATTGGAAGAAATAAAAAGAGGTATACCTAATACAGTTATGATAGGAGCTTTGATAAGAGCCACTGATGTAGTACCTTTAGATGCCGTTAAAGAAAAAATCAAGGCTGCTTTCTCCAAAAAGTTCTCCGATGAAGTAGTGAGAGCTAATATTAGAGCACTTGAGAGAGGTTACCAGGAGGTGAAACTCAGTGAGTGAGTTGAAAGGATGGAAAGAAATCCCCATTGGTGGCGTAATTGATAAACCTGCCACCGCAAGGGAATACAAAACCGGTGAATGGAGGATTCAAAGACCAATAATAGATAGAGAAAAGTGTACTAACTGTATGCAATGTTGGCTTTATTGTCCAGATATGGCTATAAGTGGTGGGCTTGACGGTAAAAAATGAAATTGGGAGAAGTGAATCTAGATTATTGTAAGGCTGCGGTGTTTGTGCAGCTGTCTGCCCAGTTAACGCCATAGAAATGAAACCTGAATCAGAATTTATTTAGAGAAAATGTGAAGGAGGTTAAAATATATGCCCGTAAAACTAACGGTTACTGGAGCTGCTGCTGTTGCACATGCTATGAGACAAATCAATCCAGATGTAGTAGCAGCTTACCCAATAACACCACAAACACCAATTGTTGAATATTATGCAGGATTTGTATCCGATGGTATTGTAGATACCATATTGGTTCCTGTGGAGTCAGAACACTCCGCGATGAGTGCGGTAATAGGTTCGGCGGCCTCTGGGGCTAGAACTATGACAGCCACTGCTGCAAATGGGTTGGCATTGATGCTAGAAATAGTTTATATAGCTGCTTCTTACAGGCTCCCTATAATAATGCCTGTAGTCAATAGGGCATTATCAGGGCCCATTAATATTCACTGTGATCATTCCGATGCAATGATGGCAAGAGATTCTGGATGGATTCAATTCTTCACTGAAAACCATCAAGAAGCCTATGATTTTACAATAATGGCAACTAAATTGGCGGAAAAAGAGAATGTATTGTTGCCTGCAATGGTGAATTTAGATGGTTTCATTACCTCTCATGGAGTGGAAAGCTTCGAGATGTTAGATGATGAAGTGGTAAGGGAGTTTGTTGGAAGTTGGAACCCTAAATACTCTCTTTTAGATACTAAAAATCCTGTTTCCTTTGGTCCATTGGACCTTTTTGATTATTACTTCGAACATCATCGTCAGCAAGAAGAAGCTATGACAAATGCTTACAAAGAGCTTCCCAGAGTATTTGAGGAATTTGAAAAGATATCTGGAAGAAGATACGATTTTCTGGATTTGTACAAAGTGGATGATGCTGATTATATAATGGTTGTTATGAATTCTACTGCATCTACAGCAAAGTATGTTGTAGACCAGCTTAGAGAAGAAGGACATAAGGTTGGATTGGTGAAGCCTCAAGTCTTTACTCCTTTCCCTAAGAAGGAGTTTCAGCAAGCTTTAAATGGAAGAAAGGGAGTAGTTGTTTTAGACAGAGCAATGTCTTTTGGGAAAGAAGCTCCCCTATATTCTTTAGTAAAATCTTCTTTGTACGAAGTTGCTTCTCGACCTTCTTTAGGTTCTTATATTTATGGTTTAGGAGGAAGAGACACAACCCCTGAAATGATAAGAGAAGCATTTGAAGATGCCCTTCAGGGTAATCTAATAGCTGATGAACAAAGATACTTGGGATTAAGAGAATAACCGGAGGTGAATAATTGTGCCTAATATTAGAGATATAGTAGGATACGTTGAAACACATGATTGGTCTTTTACACAAGGACATAGATTATGCCCAGGGTGTAATGCTCCGATGGTTGCAAATTGGGCTACTTTGGCCGCAAAAAGTTTGGGTTATGAACCTGTAGTGGCAGCTGCCACAGGTTGTTTGGAAGTTTCTTCCACAATATACCCATTTACTTCTTGGAATGTACCTTATATACACAATGCCTTTGAAAATGTTGCTGCAACAATCTCTGGGGCAGAAGCCGCTTACAGATCTCTATTAAACAGAGGGAAAATTAACAACGATAAGATAAAATTTATCGCATTTGCTGGTGATGGCGGCACTTACGATATAGGTTTACAATCTTTATCTGGAGCTATAGAAAGAGGACACGATTTTGTTTACATTTTGTATGATAACGAAGGTTACATGAACACAGGTAACCAAAGATCTGGGTCCACTCCTGTGGGTGCCGATTCAACCACTGCTCCAGTAGGTAAATCTATATCAGGGAAGTTACAATTGAAA
This sequence comes from Petrotoga sp. 8T1HF07.NaAc.6.1, assembly GCF_016772115.1. Classification (NCBI taxonomy): domain Bacteria; kingdom Thermotogati; phylum Thermotogota; class Thermotogae; order Petrotogales; family Petrotogaceae; genus Petrotoga; species Petrotoga sp. 8T1HF07.NaAc.6.1. The sequence goes on along the minus strand of NZ_AUPG01000009.1, from coordinate 52,744 downwards.
AAAAGTATAGTTGATATAGTAGCCGGTCATGAAGGTGTTTATGCCGCAACCGCAGTAACGGCTGAACCTTGGGATTTTATGAGAAAGATGCAAACAGCATTAGAGTTCAAAGGACCTTCTTTCATTGCTATGCTGGCACCATGTGTAAGATTTTGGAGAATTCCTGACGATTCAGGTCCAGAAGTAACTAAATTAGCTGTCGAAACAAAGTATTGGCCATTATGGGAATACAATATGGGTGTTTATAGGGTTACTAAGAAGCCAAAAACATTCAAACCAGTAAAAGATTACATAACTAAATTGGGAAGATACAGTAAACTTATGAAAAGACCAGATGCAAACGAAATACTGGAAGAACTACAAAATTATGTAGATGCTAAATGGGATAGGTTGTTGGCTTTAGAAGAAATGACTAAAGATAAACCTCTTAGAACAAAAATATAGAAATTTTAAAGGGGATATTAATTTATCCCCTTTTTTCAATAATAAAAGATTAAACATTGGGGAAATTCAAAAAAATGTGGTAAAATTAAAATCAAAGTCAGTTCGTTTCGAAAGATAGTAAAATTTCAAGAGTTTAGGAGGCATTAGTCGATGAATAATTGGTTTAAAAAACACGAAAGATTGATCACTATAATAGTTATAGCAGGATTTTTGGCAGGTATAGTTTGGTGGTCCGTGGCAACTTATGTTTCATCTCGAAACCCTGTGATTAATTCACAAAGTGGAAATACACTGAGAAAAGAAGACTCTGTTTTGGTGATCACTAAAGACGGCGAAGATTTGGATTACCCATATTGGATAATGAAAAGTGAAGTAGATAACATAACTCAGCAGCAAGCACAGATCTATCAACAGTATTACGGTCAACAGTTGGATCCTGTTTTTGATTATTTATCACTTGATAATCAGGTGGTAGATCTACTCTTTGACGAAAAAATTGTACGATATTACGCGGAACAAAGCGATCTTTTACCCTCCAATGAGGAAGTGAATAATCAGATAAATACACAAGTTGATCAATATATAACTCAATACAAATCAGATGAAACAAATTGGAATAATATGCTTCAGTACTACGGTAGTGAACAAAATATACGAAACATATTAATTTCGGGTTTACAACAAACAGTGGAAACAGATTTAATAAATAATGCGGTTAAAGACGCAGTCGCTTCAGTTTCTAGGGAAGATGCTCTAGCTTATATCGAACAAAACTTTGAAAGTATAAAGAATGATTATGAAGAAGTTAGAGTACAGCATATACTACTTTCAGATGAAGCAACCGCCAATAGCATCAAGGAAATGATTGCAACAGGTGAGATAACTTTTGAAGATGCTGCTTCCTTGTATTCATTGGATACTTCTAATGCTACTAATTCTGGAGAAATTGGATGGATAAAACATGGGAATTATGAACAAAGTTTTGAAGATGCAGTTTTTAATGGACAAGTTGGCGAAATTATTGGGCCTGTACAAACTTCTGAAGGCTTCCATTTGATAAGAGTGCTTGATAAGAAAATATTTGAAAAGCCTGAAGATATATTTTTGTACGATGATGTATATGCTGAAGTAGAAAGTACAGTTCAAGGTCAAAAGTATGATAATTGGTTGTCTAATTACAAAGAAAGTGAGAACTTTGGAAGGAATTATTACGATGCAAAATTGATGTATATGTACGAATTAACGAAGGCGGGTACAGATGTAGAAAGATTAGAAGAATTAGCGAAAGAACTAGAAGGTATTGTGTTCGAGGGTACTGAAATTTCAATGGAAGTTGATTCTGATTATTTGGCTGTATATACGATGGTTGTAACCCAATTATTGGGTTTATACAGTGATAGAACTACTTCTATAAATCAATATCTTAGCTTATCTGAATTTGTTGATCCAGATATTGTTTCGCTGGGTTTGGATGCCATAAATATTAGGCTCGAAGAATTGAACGCTCAATCATATACGGACGAAAGTACCTCATTATTAGCCGAGATATCGAAATATCAGGATGCTCAAAGTTATCTGAGTTCCAAAGAAACCCTTGAGAATTTTGGAGTAAATACTACAGAAGATGCAAGTGTTGTTAGATCAGAATTACAAACTAAATCACAAGATTACACTGAAAAGTTAAAAAAGGTTTTAGCAGATCTATATGCACAGTACCCTTCTTCTAACTCAGTAGTTCAACTTTATTATCAGTTGAACCCCCAAGATCCAAAAGTAAAGGTTAGCTATTCGAAGTTACAGTTGGATCAGTTGAAACAATATTCCTATTATTTAGGATCTCAATATTTATTTACTCTATTTCAACAACAAATCACTGAGATTTTGGTGAATGTTCAAACAGTTGTTGATTCTACGCAAGCAGCAACCGATACTAAATTAGAAGCATTAGATGTTGGACTAGATTTAACTGATTTGTTAGGGCTAAAGGAAATTAAATTGTCTTATTTGGAAACAATAAAAGAGATCGATCCAAATTATTATACTAATATTGATAGTATGATAGAAAGTTTGCAAAGAGAAATACAAGAAGCAAACAATACTTCTGATACTTCTACAGACACATCTCAAATTGCAACTCAGTCGAATATTCAATAATCGGAATGAAGAAAGGGAGGTATAACCTCCCTTTTTTTGGCTGGGACGGTAGGATTCGAACCTACGAATAACGGAGTCAAAGTCCGTCGCCTTGCCGCTTGGCTACGTCCCATTCATTAAGTCTACAAAAATCATTATAACATATCAATATTATTTTGTCAATACAACCGTTTAAAACTCCTTTGCGATTAGGTATCCATGACTTGTAGCATAGGTTATCGACCGAGTCCATCCGCTACAGTCTCCAATTATTTTTACATTTCCAAAGAAATCGTTGTTTATCTTATTTGCATAAAATTTAACTTCTGCTCCATATAAGAGATTATCTGGGTAAGTAACGCCTTTTACAACTGTTTCTAATCGTTCCAAAAAATCGATTATTGATTCTATAGTACGTCTGGGAAGAGCCAGATTCAAATCTCCCAAAATGAAGTGTTTGGGATCTAACGTAGGTTCAACTCGCCCTAATTTTTTTGTCCTTTTTGAAGCTTTAAAATCTTCATAGCATTGAAGTATAACCTTGTCTCCGCCAGCAAGGATATTGGAAAGCTTTGCGATATAAGAACCGTAACCTACAGGGTCGTTGAAAGGCTGAGTGAACGAATGAGTAACCAAGATTGCAAAATTAGTGTTGGCAGTCTTTTTAGTAGTATTTGCATGACCATTAACCGTTAAAAAGTCGTCGTAACTTTCCAAAGTAACCTCTCCACCAGGATTGTTGCAAAAAGTTCTCACAATATACCCTGTTTTAGTTTTTAATCTAATTTTGAATTCGTACATCTCTTTGTTTAAGTCGTCCACTATATGATTAGGAAGTTCAAATCTGACACCAAGATCAACCTTGTCATTTGATAAGACTAAATCCGGATGATCTTTGACCATATCCGATACTAATTTATGACCTCTTCTCCCAACGGCAACAACAACCTTGTCATAGGTTTTTTCACTTCCACTACTTGTTACTACGGCAACCTCTGGGCCAGGAATAACTTTGATAACTTCCTCACCAAATATAAAATTTATGTTATTGAATTTTGAGAATTCTTCGAAAATGTTTTTTACGGTTTCTATTAGTAGTTCTGTACCCAGATGAAAAAAGTGAGATCTTACGGGTTCAAAATCCGCATCGTAGAACTTTTTATATAGCTCTTCGTTTTCAAAAGAATCGCCTTTTTCTAATTTATTGGAAAGCTCTAATTTTTTATCCTCATCCAGCTTTGCTAATCCAGATTTTGTGAGATAATATTCTACTACTTTCTTTTGAATATTCAACGGGATAACTAAATCTCCACCCATTTCTTTTGAAATAAATAATTTTCCATCGTATTTCAAACCACCGAATCCTGCACCTTCTAAATTCTCACCTTTTTCATAAATATCTATCTTGTAGTTATCAATCTTTTGCTCTTCTTGTAGCCCTTTTAAGAAACCTATAGAAGCTGCGCCGAAACCTATAATAGCTATCTTTTTCATAAAACTCCCTCCCATTAAATCATTTGCTATCCTACAAAGGTTCAATTTCTATTGACAAGAGTTTATAAATATAGTATAATAACTTAGAATTGCCGAGGTGGCGGAATTGGCAGACGCGGCGGACTCAAAATCCGTTGGGGTGGAGAACCCCGTGCGGGTTCAACTCCCGCCCTCGGCACCAATAAAGGGCATGCGTAAGCATGCCCTTTAATCTTTTATTGAAGTCTTACCTAACTTTAATCGATATTTCTTATTGCACAATAAAATCAATTTTTAATTTATTTTCTTCTATTGAACTCACATTTAGTAATAAACCATACTGGCCTTTCAAATTTGGCACATAATTCTGAAAAATAGGAGTTAAATCTACAAAGGCGTAAGTAACATCCCCTGTTCCAATTCGTTCACTTAATTTTTGGAACAATTCATTCTCTGAAAGCTTTGGTTTATCATTAAGAAGTTTTTGAAGCTCATCGGATTTCATTTGTGATACCATCAAGTATTCGTCTTTCCAAACATAAAAAGTATTGGTTAAAATTTCTGTTTGGTTATTTTGACTTGTAATTTCAGATTCTATATAAAATTCCATCATGTTTTCACTAGTTTTTTTGTATTTTATGTTATTTTCATTCAAAATAGGTATAATTTCGTCTATTTTAGCGTCAGTTTTCAATTTTAAATAGCTCGCATTAGAAATTGTCGGCATTGCATTGTTACTCGTAGTTAAATCAACGTTAGCTTCCACTCCTTGTGAAAGGGATATTAAATTTTCTACAATTTTGTAATCTACTATTATATTTATGAAATCCGCAAAATTTGTTAAATCTTTTGGGATTAAACCAGAGGTAAAAAATATACTACCCAGGAAGGGATATTCTTGAGCCCCTTTTACAAAGTTTTTATCGATGAATTCTGTTTCTGCAGTTCCATTGCCTCCACCTATTAAGAAGCCATCTTTAACGTAAAAATAGCCGTCTCCTTGATAGTCAGAGGTGTTTATTCTGTAATATAATCCTTTTTTTGTTGGAAGGATTTCTTCAAAATCGGTAACTCCTTTTTCAGAAGAAGAATATACATCTTTATTTTGAACCATTACAAGGTAATTTTGATTTCCGACACTTTGATAGATAGGAGTAAACGAAATCCCGTAATCTTTCAAAGGTTCTAATAGTTTATCTAAATCTGTAGCAAAAGTTTGGGGGTTTTCTAAAGGACCAACGGAGAAGCCAAAAATATAATTATTTTCTTTAGGTTCTTGAACAAAAATCGAGAGATCAACGCTGAGATTATTTAGAAAACTTTCGTAATCTATCTTTAAAGCATTAAAATACATTTGAGCAAGGTTAGAAAGCATTAGTTCGGCGTTAAAAGGTTCTAACAATAAAGTTTTCATAGTTGGCACAGTTTTTAAATCCGTATATGTGCCTTCTAAATCATTTATTAAAACTACCACTTTTGAATCTGAAGGTATAAATTTTAAAACGTCTTGAGGGAAAATAGTAATACTAAAAATGAAAGTTACTAATAAAAAAGAAAATAAGAATTTTTTCATAATTTGTATAGTGCGATACTACGCACATTACCTCCTTTGATTTTTTTGATATTATCTTTATTATTTTACCATAGTTTTCCAAAATATTTGAAAACTTTTGTCTACATTTCCATTAGCAAAGCAACCAATAAAAATGATATTTGATAGATAAAACTATTTTCAAAACTGTATATCTCTATTGAAGGTAAGGATACCTTTTTTCTTAAAAATAAGAATGATAGAATACCTGCTGCAAACAGTAAATATTCGGTTAAAATTTTTAAGATGGATAAGTTGGAAGCGATAGTTGTGAAATAATAAGTTATAGATACAACGTTTAAAATTGCGAAGATGAACATATACCAATATTTGTATTCAAAATTTTTCTTCTTCACTTTAAAGGTGTTTAATAATTTATAAAAGTACATTCCGAAGATGAAAATGTTTATCTCGAGAAAATAGGGTAAAGATAAATTATCTTTGATGATATAAAGGCTAAAGGGGAACAATCCTCCTAAGTTCATCAGCAAGAAAATAAGCAAAAAAAAATGTATCTAAGGATATTTGTGAACCATCCAGTTCTTTTAGATTTTTTGTGCCATTTTTCTCGTATATATCTTCGGCTATCATGAATAAAAATCCTTTAGTGAACATATGATAAACTATAAAATATGGAAAAAAAGGCGGGTTAATTAGAATGATCATTAGTCCATAACTCATCTGAGTCATAGTGGAATAAGCCATAAATTTTTTGATATCGTTTTGTAGCAGTGTAAAGAGGGAGGAACAAATAGCAGTTATAACTGCGAAATAGTATAGAAAAATTCTAAGTTCATTGGGTAAAGAGGGTATGAGTAAATAAATTATAAATAAAGGAAGTTTGACGATTATACCTGATAATATAGGAGAGGTTCCTTTCACTGCCTCGGTATGGGCATCGGGTAACCATCCAGAAAGAAAAAATAATCCGCCTTTTGTTAACAACCCCGTTAGGATAAAACTGAAAGCAAAGGTATTAATTCCATTTGAAAGGTTGTAATTGAGATTCAAGGTGCCTGAATTTGAATAAAGAATCCCTACCCCTATCAAATAGAAATTTAAGGATACTAAGCTCATCATCATGTACTTCAAAGCTGCCCATATTCTTATCTCATTCTTATCGTATGATAACAAAAGGAAAGTTAATATAGAAGCGAGCTCCAAATGAACGTATATATTGAAAAAATCTCTACTCATGAAGAAACCATTTATACTTCCTGTTAATAGAAGCCAAAGTGAAAAAAACACATGATCATAATTTTTGTAGATTCTAAAAAAGGTTATTAAAGAGAAAAGATTGAATAAAATTAGTAAGAATTTAATAGTAAAGTTAAAGGTGAATTCGATACCTTTAAGTGCGGAATAATTCCCTACTACAAATGAGCCTTCTTGCAAAATAGTAAGAAACAAGAAAGTGAGTATATATGAGATTGTTACCAATAGAGATGTTTTCTTTTTAAAAAAATAGGTCAGTATGCCAAAAGATATGGGTATTAAGGATACAAGTAGAATCATGCTTTGCTCCTATTTTTATGAGATTTTTTATTGTTTCTTGACTTTCTTTTCAATTTCATCAACTTCAAGGGTCTTGAATTTGGAAGATAATATCATGGCGAAAACCAGCATTAAAGCCAAGTTTGCGAATCCAATTACTATAACGGTAAGTAGAAAAGAATGGATAAGTGGATCAGCGTAACTTTGTAAATGTGTGGTGATAATAGGTGAATTTTCATCGTAAGCCAAAAGAACAAAGAAGAGAACAATTCCTTCTTGGAAAACCCCGAGGTTGATAAATATTAAGATTAGATCTTTTTTTGTAATAATTCCAAATAAACCAATAAGTATTATTGATAAAGTGATGATATAGTAAATATTCACAATAATCCCTTATGTTTTAAAAATCTATACAGGATAGTCCATGATCCACCAAAAACCTCGAAATAAATTAAAAAAATTAATAAAATAGCAGAACCTCCGCTAGCTAATTTTCCAGGGGATCCTTGTAGATGGAAATTAGAAAAAATTGTTCCCCCCCACGTATATCCTAATAAGCCGTATAATATTATTAATAAAGGAACCAACATTTTCAATTTCTCAATTTTGGATTTTACAAACAAGTTTTCTATTTCATCCGTTGGTCGCACCAGGGAAACCGCTAGAAAACCTGTTCCTAGAATAGTACCTGCAGCAAATCCTCCACCAGGGGCTATATGTCCGGTTATTGCAATATAAAGAGAGATTAAAACTATTATTTGAAAAATTATTGGTGTTATAACCTTTATGATTGGGGTATCGTATTTTATCTGCTGGTCGTCGGGAGCAACCGTAGGAATTTTCCCTATAAATTCGGAAATACCAATGATTGCCACTGTAAAAACCAATATTTCAAAAAAGGTATCGTAGATCCTATAATCAAGAACAATAGCGGACACCATATTAATTGATCCGTTTTCAGCAAGAATTTCAGAAGGTTCATAGAAACTTTTCATATCTCCAACTTTTAAGTTTAATGCAAGGACGAAAAAAATTGCTATTATCAACGTTAAAACAAGGTAATTTTTCATCCAATATACCTCCTGACGAGGTTCTCATAATATTCGGTGTCACTTTTTATTTCTTCCAAAAATTTGTTGAAGTCCCTTGCTAAAGATTTATCTCTTTTATAAAAGATTATCCTGTAACTAGTATCTTTAATAATCTCTATCTTTTTGGACAACAGCCTTTCTTCTCCCATAACTATTTTTCTTAATCTTACCGCATCAATTATGAAATCATCATCCAAATCTTCAAAGCTTTTTGATTTTAAGTTTGGCATAAAGATTCCTAAACAAATTTTATTTGGTTGACCAACAGCGTATAATTTTGATAATAAGATACCTTTGGAAGGTATTATGTTTTCAAAATTATTATCTTCTAAAATTATTCCTCCAGCCAGAATTTCTCCGTGGTCATTTATGTTTTCCATAGGATCTTTAGCATCAACTTTTATGAAATCAGCATCCAAACCTTTTCTTTCTAAAAATTCCTTGATCAATTCGTATTCAAATCCGTATAAATTTCCTTCTTTTTCCTCTATCATATAAGGTGTTTCGATGTAATAGACCTTTACCTCAGCGGCCTTTTTTATGGCAATTAGATATATAAAAATAACAAAAGCAGCACCAATGGTTATTTCAACAAAAGCCACATCCGGCGCATTCAGAAGAAAAAATAGTACAGAAGTAGCTACAGAAAAAACTCCGTAGCCTATGATTACGTTAACATAGCTTTTTTGTGATAATATGTATAATGAAAGAACGATTAAACTTAAAAACAAAAAAATTATAGAATAACTCACTTGATTTTTCTGCCCACCTTTTCACCTGATTTTGCAGCGTGATAAGCGATTATAGAGGAGATTGCTGGATTTAAAACTAGAATGATGATAGATAACATGAGTAATCTTGCCATGTTTTCTGGATATTTGAGCATCAGTGAGATTATAACTGAGATTATTCCTACTGTGTCTGATATCCCGATAGCTTGAATTTTAGAATAGAAATCCTGCATAGTAAACAATCCTAAAGTTCCTGCAAATAGAAATATAATTCCTATTCCCATTAAAAGGTTGGCAATCATCTTTTATTACCACCTCTTTCAAGGTAAGCGGATACTATTAAAACACCCCAGATGTTAAGAATTAAAAATATAATTATAACATCTAAAAGAAACAATTGATCAGAGGCAAGGGAAAAAACTAACATCAGTATTACCGCTTTTGAAGAAAACGAAGAATAGGAAAGTACCTTTTCCCATTTTGATTTTGACAATATTAATTTAATCAAAATCATAAAAAGAGATATAAGGATGAAAATTTCTAATATATGTATCAGATTATATCGTCCTTCCAAATATCATCTACTCTATGAGCTTCTTCAGGGGTTGAAGAAACTTTATGAACTATTAGTTTATCATCCTCTTCAAATAAAACAAGTGTTTTAGGGGTTAGTGAGATTGAATTTGCTATTGCAGCTTTTTCAAAATCGGATTTTCCTTTAACGTCTATGTGAGATAAACCGGAGTACTTTTTTAAGAGAATTAAGGGCAAAAAAGCAAATGCATTTTTATACATTTTTAAAAGGCTTCCTAAACTGTACACCAATATTTGTATCGTCCCATAAGTGGTATTTTTAAAAAACAAGTTGGTTATTCTAATTGTACTTATAACAACAAAAACTCCTAATACTAGAGAAAGATCAGAAAAATCATTAATTAGAACGCTCCAAATTGTAAATAAAAAAATGTATGCCATATAAAAACACTACCCTTATTGAAAGGCTGGGTTAGGATTGTGATTTGGAATTGTTTTAGCAATGTAATCTACAATTTCTTCCATTGTTTGTTTTATATCGTTTGTTTCAATTGAAAATCCTGCTGCGCGCGGATGACCTCCCCCACCAAAATTGAGAGCAATCTTTGATACATCTGCCCATTTTTTGGATCTCAACGAAACATGATAAGAACCTTTTTCATATTCTTGAAATACGATGGCGATCTCCACGCCTCTGATGGATCGAAGGTTTTCCACAAATGAAGGGGAATCTTTTGGTAAAACGTTGTATTTAGAGAACATATCCAAGGATAATAAAGAATAAGCAATTTGGCCATTTAAGGCTAGTTTAAGATTGGAAATGACGTCTTTATACAAGTAGATTTGTTCTAATGGTATGTTATCTAATATAGTATTTGAAATATCGCTAATATTTGCTCCTTTTTCAATCAACCCAGTAACATCTTTAAAAACTAAAACGTTGGCATTTTGATATTTAAAGAAGCCGGTATCGGTTGCTACTCCCAATAAATTCATTGTTGCTAGTTCTTTGTCGTATTCAACATTTAAAGAAGTCAAAATTCTGTAAACCATTTGAGCTGTTGAAGCCATCGAAGGGTCTACCCAATTTAAATTTCCAAAATATGTATTTGTTACGTGATGATCGATTAAAAGAACGTGAAAAGCATTTAAATATTTTTCAAATCTTCCTATTCTGTCCGGTGATGAGCAGTCTAAAATTACCATAATATCGTAATTTTTATAAATTATTTTTTCAACATCTTCAAATTTTTTGATCTTTGATTTAACCAAAGGAAATTGTAAAAGATATTCCGGGATTTCATCGTCGATCGCCGCCGTCACTTTTTTTCCTAATTTTTCTAATCCTAAGGTCATCGATACTAAACTACTTACATCATCTCCATCCGGGAGTATATGGCCTACTATCAAAACATTATCATTCTTATTTATTTCCTCTACGATCTCTTTTAAATTTTCAGACAACTTTTCTCCTCCGTTCTTTTTGATGTTTTATATTAAAATAATTTAATAGCGTTGTATACGACCTTTTCAAACTTTCCCTTTATTTTTTCAGTTATTCTAAGAACATCTTCATGTTTTAGAGGTTGTGGGAGAATACCAGCAGCCATATTGGTAACTGCAGAAAATGAAATAACTTTTAAGCCTACATGATTCGCCGCCATCACTTCTGGTAAGGTTGACATTCCTACTAGGTCTGCTTCATATTTGTCGAACATTCTAATTTCAGAAGGGGTTTCATAAGATGGACCCAAAGTCCATAAATAAGTCCCCTCTTTGAGCTCTATATTATCTTTTTTACATTTCTCGATAACGCTTTTAACCCAATTTTTATCGACAGGTTCAACTAAAGAAGGGAATCTGGGGCCAAACTCATCTAAATTAGGGCCTCTTAAAGGATTTTTGAATGTAAAATTTATGAAATCGACGTCTACCACTATATCACCTGGAGAAAATGTTTTGTTAATTCCACCAGCTGCATTCGTTATTATCAGACCTTTAACTCCTAAATCCTTCATCACATAAATAGGAAAAACAATATCTTTTAGTTCAATTCCTTCATAAGCATGAAATCGTCCTTTTAATATCATGACAGGGATACCTTCTATAGTACCTATGACTAAAGACCCTTCATGTCCTACTACAGTTGATTGTGGAAAAAAAGGAATGTCCTTGTATTCAATCACCTTTGGATTTTCTACCTGGTCCGCTATGTATCCAAGGCCAGAGCCTAATATTAATCCTAAAATTGGTTTTATTTCTGTACTTTCTTTAATATATTGAGAAGCTTTTTCGATTTTAGTGGTCATATGTAAATATGTACCTCCTTAGGGCAAAAAATAAATTTAAAGAGTTAAACTTTAATTTAGATTTCCTATTATTATATGCTTTGATTCATGTGACGTAAGATTGATTACTTTTTCATTAACCAAAATTTCGATCATGTCATCGGTTTTTTTTATTACTTTTAGAGTTAAACCAGGATATATACCTTTGTCCATTATGTTTTTCCGTAATATAGAATCTCCTGAAATATCGTATATTTTTGCAGATTCTGATATATTCAAATCCCAGAGAGAAGTTTTGAAGTCATGAGGCATTTTTTTCTTATAATTTGAAATAAACTTCTTTGCTTCCGTTAATTCTATGGGGTTTCTTTTAAGGAATAACATTAATCCATCTAAAGAAATATAAAAATTATCATTCATGTGGTGCTCAATACCACAAGACAGGGTATATGCCTCTTCTTTTGAAAGTCCTAATACGTTGACAAAAAAATCTATAAGAATTATGTATCTTCTATAAACCTTTTCGGCATTAAGCAACCCTTTTTCCGTAAGTTTTACATAACCATACCGTTCATGTTTAACGTATCCATGCTTTTCTAGTTTTCTAATGGCTTCAACTGAAGAAGCATCTTTTACAGATAATATTCTTGAAATATCTCTTACTCTTGGTATTTTTCCGTCGATATGTAAAATATAAATCGCTCTCAAATAATTTTCCAAACTTTCTGAGATATTTTCAGCCAATATTTACTCTCCTTTTTTCAGTACTTCTCTGATAAACAAGCCAGTTTCCATTCCTGTTTCTATAGTTTTTCCATCACATTCGACTATTGGAAAAGATGAAGTTTTTCCCTTTTTGACTACGGTAGCCTTCTTGCCGTTGTTTAGAATTACCTGGGTTCCTGTTGGGTACAACCCAACTATTGAAAAGAAAACACTTACATAATACGGATCAAAAATTAATCCCGAATATCTTAAGAGAAAACTCATCGCCTCGTATGGGGAGTTCCCTATTTCTATGTAGGAGTCGTAAGCGTCTCCTATTTGTAATATTCTTACCAAAGGACTTATAGCGTTCTCTTTTAATCTCATAAAAATACCAGTTCCGTCGTATCGTTCGTGGTGGGTAGAAATAGCATCTACAATTTCTTTCCCTATATTTTTTTGAATATTTTTTAAGGTTTCATAAGCGGATACAATATGAGATCTGACCGTTACATCTTCTAGGTCTATATAATCAAATATCACTCTTTTTCCTATCAAGCTGTATCCAATGTCATGGAGTAGACACGTTTTTACAAGAGAATCGAAGAATACATCCGGCATATTCAATTTTGAAGCGATTATTGAGGCGATGATCGATGTATTTATAGAATGAGAATTTAAAGCTTCGCTTCCTATGGCATGAAATAAATTTAATACGACGTCTTCAGTTTTTAAAAATTTCTTATAAATATCTTCTGCAAGAGAATCTAATTCTGAAGGATCATCTTTTAAATACGTAATATCTTTTACAAATTCAAAATGTTGATGCCATTCATTATATGTTTCCTCTTCTACAATAGGGGGAATATTTTCGAATTCTATGGAAATATTTTCTTCGATCTTTTTTTCAATAAAATCATTTTCATCATAAACATTTACGGTCTTTATACCGTGGCTTCTTAACCTGTTAATGTCAGTTGATTTTAAGACAGTTCCTTTTGGAATTAACAAAAGAGATTCTTTAAAAACATCTTCTGCGACTATTTGACCGGGTTTTAATTCATAAAAAGGGATTTTTTTCATAAAAAACACCCACCTTCAGGATTTTATTGATTGTTCGGTGAAAGTATCGAAACATATTTATTGTTAGAAAAAATACTGCTTGCTGTTTCAATAACGTTATAAAGTTCAACCTTTTCTATATTTTTTATAAATTCTTCTATCGTCATGATTTTACCATAATTTACATACAAATTTAAAATATTTAAAGCCATGGATAAATTGTTTTCTACCTCTAACGTTAATTTACCGATTAATCTATTTTTCCCGTAATTGAACCATTTTTCGATTTCTTTATTATTCTTGAGATCATCTACAACTTCCTCTATTTTTCCGAGTAGATTTTCTAGGTTTTTATCAGTTGTTGCTGCATAAAATAATAACAATCCAGCTTTCGGATAAGTTTCATAATCTGATGTGACTTCGTAAGCTAAACCTTCTTCTTCTCTAATTTTTGAAAATAGCAGGGAACTCATTCCACTTCCCAGAAAGGTATTGAGTACTAGTGTAGAGTAATAGTATTCATCTAATTTAGAAGGTGCTTTAAATCCTTGAACTAAATAATTGCTAGCTAAATCATTTTTGTATTTTTTGATGAAAATTTCTTTGTCAACTATCGAAGGACTGGTGATGTTATTTTTAAAAGAGTTCAAATTTGCAATGCTCTTAATTCTGTTGAGTTGTTTCAATACCGAATCCTCATCGAATTTTCCTGATATTATGACCACAGTGTTTTCCGGTTGATAGTATTTGTAGTGGAATTCTTCTATTGTTGATTTTTTTATATTCATAACTGTATCTTTGTATCCCATTATAGGTCTTGAAAAGTTGTCATCATATACATTAGTGTATAAGTTTTCAAATACTATGTTTATGGGGTCATCTTCATATGAAGAGATTTCTTCTAATATTATACCTTTTTCTTTTTCTATATCTTCTTCTTTAAATAAAGGTTCATAAAGAATCTCAGACATGATTTCTAATGTTTCATTCACTTTTAGAGAAGGTATCTTTGCAAAAAAAACTGTGAAATTCTTTGAAGTGAAGGCATTTAAGACACCACCTACTTCTTCTATTGGTTGTTTAATTTCGAAGGTGTTTTTTCTTTTAGTTGCTCGAAAAGAAACGTGTTCAATGAGATGAGATAATCCTGCATTTTCTTTTGCCTCTTTTGAGGAACCTGCTTTCACACAAAAAAGTACAGAAGCACTCATCATAGAATCCCTGTTGATAAGAATTACATCTAAACCATTGTCTAATATTTCATGAGTATACAAAATTAGTTTTCCCTCCATGTGCTAAAGAGTTTAAAATCATTTTTCTTAAATATTTTGTTTGAAAAAACAGCAAATTTACGATATTTAATTATACCATAACATTATCAATTATATCTAACATATAATACAAACAATTGGATGGATAATTTTCCTAAGTAAGAACTTCGAAATTGGCTGTAAAATTTTTCTCTGATTGTGGTTTATAAAGCAAGTATTGAAATCGTAAGATATTTTAGGAATAAAATAAGGGAAGGGACGAGGCAAAAACGCAAGAACTTTTTAATCCTTAGGGGTATGGGGCGGAGAAAGGGTTGCTTTATATAAATTTTAGAACTTCTAAAAACAATATCTATTACTAATATTAATAAAAACATGCGGTTAAAAAGCCGCACGTTTGATTTTTTAATTTTCTTCTTTTAATTGTTTTAATTGGAATTTTCCTTGGTCTTCAACCTTCATTACTTCGACTTTAACCTTATCACCAATTTTAAAGGATTCAAGTTTGTCTTTCAAATTGGATACATGTAACATTCCAACCTTACCGGGTAACACTTCTACAAATATACCGTATTTTTCGACTCTTTTCACTGTACCTTCAAAAATTCCACCTTTTTCTACTTGTGCGATTAAATTTTGAATGTGATTAATAGCTTCATCAACCTTGTTTGCATTATGGCCAGTTATCTTGACTTTTCCATCATCTTCTATATAAACTTCAACATTGTATAATTCGCTGATCTCTTTAATATTTTTCCCACCGGGTCCGATTACTTCTCCTATTTTTGAGACGGGTATTTTAAATACTTTCATTATTGGAACGTATGGAGACAATTCTTTGCGTGGTTGAGGGATAGTTTCATACATCTTATCTAAAATTTTCAACCGTGCTATTTTTGCTTTTTCTAAAGCCTTTTGAAGAACTTCTTTATTAACCTGACTGGTTTTAACATCCATTTGAAAAGCAGTTATTCCATCTCTTGTTCCTGCTACTTTAAAATCCATGTCTCCTAGGTGGTCCTCCATTCCTAAAATATCTGTTAAAACTACGAAATTATCGTTTTCAAAGATCAAACCCATGGCAATACCCGCAACATGTTTTTGGATTGGTACACCTGCATCCATTAAAGCCAAGGAGGCAGAACATACGCTAGCCATAGATGAGGAACCATTTGATTCTAAAATATCAGAAACGACTCTAATAGTATAAGGGAACTCTTCATCGCTTGGGATAAGGTTTTTATGTGCTCTTTCTGCTAAATGCCCATGGCCAATTTCTCTTCTGCTGACTCCTCTGAGCCTTTTTACTTCACCGGTTGAGAAAGGAGGAAAATTATAATGGAGCATGAATCTCTTTTCTTCGTCGCTGAATATAGTATCAAGAACTTGAACATCCAAAGGAGCACCTAAAGTAACAGTTCCTAGAGATTGAGTTTCCCCTCTGGTAAAAAGTGCAGAACCGTGCACTCTAGGTATCAGCCCTACTTCACAGGTGATATCTCTAATTTCATCACAAGTTCTTCCATCAACTCTTTTGTTCTCGTTAATAATCATTTTTCTCATCGAATCTTGAAGTTTTTCTTCAAAAGCATTTTCTAAGAAACGTTTTTTATCTTCAAAAAAAGCCACACTCCATTTTTCCAAGAAGATTTCTTCAAATTTTTTCATTACGTTCTTTTTATACTCTGATATAACTTTATCCCTGTTTTTTTTACCTTTTGTGAGTAGTACCTTTTTTAACTCTTCTTCGTCTATGAGAGATAGGTAATCTTCAATAAACTCCTCTGGAACTATTTCTTTTTGAACTTCCCATTTTTCAATGTTTAATTCTGAAAGAAACTCTTCTTCAATTGCTATAATTTCTTTTATCTTTTCCTGTGCGAACATCAGAGCCTCTACCATTTCTTCTTCAGAAACTTCCAGTGATTCACCTTCTACCATTGTAACTGCATCTTTGGTTCCTGCAACGACCATGTCAATTTTAGAATTCTTTAGTTGTTCTTGGGTTGGGAAGGCAATGAATTGTCCATCCACGTATCCTATCCTTACTCCCGCAACAATACCATTAAATGGTATAGGTGAAAGATTCAGGGCTAACGAAGCACCTGTTATACCCCATGTTTCTATACTATCGCCATTCAACATTGAAAATACCGTAGTTATTACTTGGACCTCATTGAAAAAATTCTCTGGAAACAAAGGTCTAATAGGTCTATCGATAAGCCTTGCAGCTAATATGGCTTCATCGCTTGGTTTCCCTTCCCTTTTTATAAAACCTCCTGGAATTTTACCAACTGCATAGAATTTTTCTTGAAATTCTACGGTTAATGGAAAGAAGTCCTGACCTTTTACTGTTTCTTCCGAAGCGTCTGCTGTAACTAGTATAGTTGACTCGTTAAAAGTCAGCATCACAGAACCAAGAGACTGTTTGGCAACTTTACCATGTTCAATACGTAATTTTCTGCCAAAAAGTTCTTTTTCCAATACTTTCATTCTCACACCTCCTATAAAAACAAAACGGAGCTTATGCCCCGCTTTTTAAAAAATTTGTTATCAACCTCTTATACCTAATTTATTGATGATTTCTTGATAAACTAAGGGTTTACTTTTTCTCAAATATTTGAGCATCTTTCGTCTTTTTCCTACCATCATCATCAATCCACGTCTACTATGGTAATCCTTTGGGTGTTGTTTCAAATGTTCCGTTAAATGTTTGATTCTAGCAGAAAGAAGAGCTACTTGCACTTCTACAGAACCAGTATCTTTGTCGTTGATTTTAAATTCTTCGATAAGCTCTTCTTTCTTCTCGGGGTCCAATCCTCTAGACATCTTTTCTATAACCTCCTGCAGAATATTCCTTTAACCAAGAAAAGGGGTTACACCCTAAACTGAGTTAAAGGTACTAAACATATTATACAATTATATCTTCATTTTGTCAAATTTATCGATTGAGTTGATGATATTTGGTCTTCATTAACGTACTCGCGAATTGCATGTGAAGCAGCTATAGCTCCATCGGACACCGCAGTTACAATTTGTCTGAGCTCCTTTTTTCTTACATCTCCTACTGCATAAATACCCTTAACTTTTGTTTCCATATTCTCGTCTGTAATTAAGAAACCATATTCGTCAAAATCGAAAAGATCTTTATTTAAAAAGCTTGTTTCTGGCACTAATCCAACGAAAACAAAAACTCCATCGAAAGGTTCTTCATAAACTTCATCGTTTTTTAGATTTTTAATGACCAAACTTTCGACCTTATCTTTGCCTTTAATTTCTTCAATGACCGAATTCCATTTAAACTTTATGTTATTACGAGAAAAGGCTCTATCTTGATAAAGTTTATCAGCTCTAAGTTTTTCTCTTCTGTGAATTATATAAACTTCTTTAGCTATGTTCGATAAATAAACCGCTTCCTCTACGGCTGTATTTCCTCCTCCCACGACAGCAATTTTTTTATTCTTAAAAAAATGACCATCGCACGATGCACAGTAAGAAACACCTCTGGAAGAAAATTCCTCTTCACCTTTAACCCCTAATTTTCGAGGGTAAGATCCGCTTGCTATTATTATTGCCTTTGATTTGATTGTTTTTCCATTTTCCATAACAACCGTTTTATGGGAATCTTCATCTTTTAATTCTATAACTTTCCCATCATAGAAGTCGGCTCCGAACTGCTCTGCGTGCTCTTTCATCAAAGAAGATAGCTCTTCACCCTTTATCGTTTTAAACCCTGGGTAATTTTCTATAATATCTGTTAAATTCATTTGTCCGCCTTCAATTGCTTTTTCAATTACCAGGGTAGAAGCTCCGCCTTGTAAGGCATATATAGCAGCTGAAATCCCGGCAGGACCGCCACCGATTATTACAACGTCATATTGTTGTTTTATTTCGGATTTTTTGTTAGCCCCTTCAACGTTAAAAAACATCTGAGAACCTCCTTCAACTACTTTATTCAACTGCTTTTAAAACTTCTTCCACAAAACTATTTTCAGGGTAGGCTCCCACAAACTCACCTTTTTTTACCCATTCTTCGCTTTCTTTTACTTCTATCACGGTATGTGGAACGGAACTTACACCATATTCAAAAGATATTCGATCGAATTCGTTAGCTTCTATCATTTCTCCTGTTATATTAGGGTTTAACATAGCGGCTTGATGAGCTGCAAAAACAGCCCTAGGGCAGTATGGACAAGTTGGAGTCACGAAAACTCTGATCCTCATCTTTTTGTCTATTTTAGATAATTTTTCTTTGTTTTCATCGCTGAAAGAGGTCACACTATTATTAGATACAGCGATGAGATTTTGAAGCAGAGTAGTGAACTCATATCCCGAAGATCCCATAATATCTAATTCCGTAATCGTTCCCTTCGCTATCTAATATTACCATAGCTGGAAATAAATCTCTTTCAATATCGTAGTTGTTAATTTCTTCAGAATCAGAATGGTAGGTATCAACTTTTATTCTATCATCTAATTCCTTGAGCTCTCCAAGTAACTGTTCAACAATTTCTGAATATTCTCCATCATTTTTGAATAAAAATATTTGAACAGGCTCTGTCAATTCCTCTAAAATTTCTCTTACCTTGTTTTGTGTTTCTTTGTCCATCAATTTTTCCATATTTAAAAACCTCCATCTAATTTAGTGTTGTATATACCCTATATAGGTATATTAACATATTTTGATTTAATCTACTTTAAAATTCTATATGTTTTGTTAATTTTTGATGATTTAACAATCGTTGTAAAAAATAAAAGGATCGACGGTATTATTATTATCATCGGATTTAATATTATGGGGATTGACAAAAATAGTTTATCCATGAAATAATAAAAAGATACGGCGAAAAGAAAAGCTTCAACCCCTCTCATTAGGATTTTTTTTGAGAGAAAATTATTAAAATATGTTTTTTTTGAATAACCGAAAGAGAGAATAGTTATTTTGAATCTTTCATGATATTTTTTTGTAGCCGCGTCAAAAGACCTTAGATAAAATAAGAACAAAATAAAGAATGCAATAATTTCCATTAATATCGTTAAATCGTTTAAATACTTCAAATAAAAACATACCAGCAAAAAAGATGTTAAACCGTACAGGTTAAAATAATCTACGAAATGATAGGGTTCTTTATTTTTCATGATCAAAAGTCTAATAACAGCAAAAGCTATTAAAAAACTGATTGCATTGATAAACAAAGACTTTAATAATACCATAAAAATTACCTCAGAATTTTATTCTTTATTTTCTGGATTGCTATCAGAGATTATATCGTTTTTCGAAATGTCTGCCATAGCAGCTACAGAGCTCAATATTCCCGAAATTTCATAAGGCATAAAGACCTTTGTTGATTTCCCGTCTGAGATTGCTTTTAATGCCTCAAAGTACCTTATTGTTATCAAATCTTTTGTAGGATTGCCTTTATGGATTGAGTCGAAAACTTTAAGAATTGCCTCAGCTTCTCCGTCTGCTTCGATACTTAATTTATACTTTTGAGCATCTGCTTTTTTCTTAACGGCTTCCGCTTCACCTTCTGCTTTTAATATTGCAGCATTTCTGTCTCCTTCTGCTCTGGTAATTTGTGATTGTTTGTACCCTTCAGCCTCTAAAATAACAGCTCTTTTCATTCTTTCGGCTTTCATTTGCTTGCTCATTGCATCCATAATATCTTGAGGAGGATCGATCTTTTTGATCTCCACTCTGGTGATTCTTACTCCCCATTTATCGGTGGCTTCATCTAATACTTCTCTGAGTTTTGTGTTGATTCTTTCTCTAGAGGTTAATGTTTGGTCTAATTCTAATTCTCCGATCACGTTCCTTAAATTTGTTTGAGCCAATTTAACAGCCGCCGAAGTAAAATCTCCAACGTTGTAGACTACTCTATAAGCATCAGTTATCTCGTAATATATAACAGCATCAACGGTAACTATAACGTTATCCCTAGTGATAACCTCTTGAGGTGGAACATCTATCAACATTTCTCTTAAATCTACTTTGGTTATTCTTTCTATGAAAGGCATGATGAAATTTAATCCAGAATCGACCTGTCTATGAAATTTTCCTAATCTTTCTACCAAACCTTTTTCGTAAGGGCGGATAATTCTTAAACTCATTGCAGCAATAAAGATCAAAAACAAAACTGCTATTATCAATATTACCAACATTGTTTTTCCCCACCTTTCTTTTTCAAATTGTGGTCACTAAAAAACATTTTATTCCCCCGTCTCTTTTTTTTGATTATTTTCAGATGCATTGATTTTTTTTATATATACAAAATTAGCGGTTTTTCTTGTGATTATAACATCATCGCCCACATTAATAAGATAGTTTTCTTCATCTTCTGGAAATGCTCTCCATTCGTCTCCCTTTATTTTAACTATGATTCTTCCTTCATCGTCAATTTTATCTACCTTAGCTTTCATGCCAACAAATTGATCTTGATAAGGTTTTATAGTAGAAGAGCCTTTGTACATATTTTGTACAATTTTTCTTGTTGAGATCCACAACAAAAAAGAAACGATTAAGAATATTAGCAAATTTAAAACAACCGATGAAATAAATAAAGATGTAATAGCTGCTACTCCAGCTCCTATGGCGAACCATAAAAAGAAAAAAGATGGAAGTATAGCTTCAACGCCCGCAAAAATTATAGCAAAAATGACCCACACACCCCATTGACCCATAATTATCACCTCACGTCATTTGCAAACATCATTTGCGAAGCAAATGAGAATTAGGATGTTACTTCTAAAGCATTGCAAAAAAGACCTTTTTGCACATCACAGTAAAACCATTTTGCAAAAAACAGCAAAATTAGATCTTGAAAACTTTTTCAGGGTGGACGATATTTATTTGTATATCTGGGAATTCTTTATTCAATTCTTCTTTGGCTGACTTAATTTTGCTGTTGTACCTACTTGAGACATGGTATATAATAACTCTCTTAGGCTTGGAAATGTTAATTAAATTTTTTAATTCTGCTAGAGAGGTATGGTTTCTAATTTTTCTATCCTTTTCATCAAAAAAGGTACATTCATGAAGTAGCGTTCCACAATCTTTTGCGAAATTGGGGGGAATAGGTAGCGAATCCCCGCTTATAGTCAATATGTTCGCAATGTAGTTTTCTAAGATATCTTCTTTTTTATTAATTATTAAATCTTTTATTTCGGGTTCAGTTAATTCTCTATACGCTTCTTTTACTCTTTTTCTTTGCTCTAAAATTTGGTAACCAAAAGAGACTTCCCCAGGGGTATGTCTTGTTTTAAAGGGTTTTATAAATCTTTTGTTGTTTAGAGAGATAGTATCCGATAACATTATTTCTCTAAAATCTATTTCGTATCTTAATCTTTTATTCATTTTACCTATAAAGTTTAAATATTCAGTAATATTTTCCGATCCCTTTGGATAGTAAATTTCTAGTTTTTTGTTTCTGTTCCCCATAGCGTTATTACGAGTATTAATGATTCCCCACAATCCAGCTATATGGTCTACGTGGGAGTGTGTTAAAATAATCTTTTCGATTCCATATATTTTGTTTCCTAACTCTGCACTAACCCCTTCACCAGCATCAAAAAGTATTCTATCTGGTTTGTAAAAAACCCAAGTCGTATACAATGCCTTTGATCTTATTAAAAACTCCAACTATCACAACTCCCATTGAAATTTGTTAGTTTTCTGGTTTTATTTCAACCTTTATTTCCCCTCTCACGCCTTGAGGAAGTTTAACTTTTAAAGTGTGAGTTCCTAATTCTTTTATGTTTACCTTTTCATCAAACCAAGTTCTGTCAAACTTTTCATCAAGTAATTCCTCTATTTTTTCAGAAATATCTTGAGCTGTTACCGCACCAAAAAGTTTGCCTTTTTCTCCTGCTTTTGCTTTTATTTCTATTTTTGTACCCTTTAATTTTTCTAAAATTTCTTCGCTTCTTTTTCTTAGATTTTCCTTCTTTTCGTCTTCTATTTTTTTGCTTTCTTCAATGTGCTTTATATAACCTCCGGTTGCTTCAGCAGCCAAATTCTTTGGAATCAAATAATTCCTTGCGTATCCATCAGAAACTTCTTTTATTTCACCCTTTTTCCCTAATTTAGCTACATCTTCCAGCAACAATACTTTCATCTGTCAAAACACCCCTTTGTACAATTTTATCATAATTAGGTAAAAAACATATCTTCAAAAAAATAGATAGAGGAATCCCTCTATCTATTGTATTTATAACATGAATTGTAGCCTCACTCGTTCACGTAAGGGACTAACATCATTTTTCTTGCACGTTGTATCGCTGTTCGTACCATTCTTTGATGTTTGGCACAATTTCCATTTATTCTTTTTGGAAGGATTTTTCCTTTGTCGTTCATAAACTCTTTTAATTTTCTGACATCTTTGTAATCAATATATTCAACATTATCCCTGCATAATTTGCATTTTTTTATTCTTTTTCTTTCTTTTTTAACGTACGCCATTCTATTTAAAACCTCCGTTTTTCTCATTTTTTATTTCCTTTCTCGATACCCTTTTACCTAAAAAACTTATTTCTAAAGTTCTTCAGTTCAGATAGGTTTATTATCTGAAGAAAGATCATTTTCAAGGTCATCAAGGTCTCCTTCTAAAAAAGTGTCGTCTCCGAGAAAAGCTTCATCACCTATTTCTTCGATCGGATCGGTGTCTGAAATATTGCCTATATCAGAGAAACCTTCTTCTACTGCAATGGGCATACCAGAAAATTCATTAGCTTCTTGAGCCTTTTTTGTTTCCATGAAATTCATTCTATTGGCCCAGATTTCAGCTGTTTCTCTTTTTATATTATCTCTATCTGTCCATTGATTAATATGAAGCGATCCTTCAACTAGGATCAATTTCCCTTTTTTTAAATAGTTTGATGCAAAATCCGCTTGTTTACCAAAAGCCACAATTTTTATGAAATCTGTGCCATCTTGATTGTTTGAAGTACCTCTGTCAACAGCTAAATGAAAGTTTGCAACGTTATTTCCATTCATAGTAGAACGTATCTCTGGATCTCTGGTCAATCTCCCAACCAAAATAACTTTGTTATAAGAAATAGACATAAAAAACACTTCCTATTTTTCGTTAAATTTCTTCAGAAATTTCTGGTTCTTCTACCTTTATTTTTGCTTCTTTTTGGGTTTTTCTTACTTTTTTCTCAAGATCTTCTCTTCTAATCGTTTGAAACCTAAAAATCTCTTGGTTCACTTTAAAAAGATCATCCAGTTGGTTAATCTTTTCTGGATCAGCTTTGTATATGATGTAGGTATAATCACCTTCTGTAAATTTACCTTTTTGAGTCCTATAGGCTAATTTCCTTACACCCCATCTCGTGAACTCTTCTACTTCACCTTCCAGTTGGCCTTCTATCCAACCTCTCACCTTTTCTGCCAAAGCATTTCTTTCCTCTTCAGGAATGTCTGTTCTAACGACAAACATTGTTTCGTAGTATCTTTTTCCCACTATATACCTCCTCCTATGGTCTTAGGCCTCTGAACTTATCAGAAGCAGGATTTTTTCATGTGCAATTATAACAGAAAATCTAAATAAGGTTATTGTTTTTATTTAAAAATTATATTAAAATTCTATACCAAATCCAAAGTTTAGTTTTAAAATATTTTCATCTTCAGTTGAAGGTTCGAAAGTATCTGCAACTTCATTGAATTCTAATTTATTTTGTATTACTCCCATATCAGCTGATAGGTTAAACTCTAAATTGTTAAAATAGAAGTTTGTTGCTATGGTATACACATATCTCTTTTCCAAAAGTGGATCATCCAAAAGATAGGTACCTTCATCTGGAGCCGTATTCTCCGTTGGGGATTTTCTTCCGGAAAACACAGTTTCAAAAGAAGAATAAAGGTTGAACCAGTTATTGTATGTATAGTCATAGTCAACTAGGAAAGAAACCGTGTTTTCACCGTATTTGTATCCGATGTAATTATCTGTGAAATCTATACCTTCCTCAAAAACAACATTATTCTTCTCATAAGAATAAATACTTTCCGGATAGATAGTGTAACCTGGCCCACCTCCTGGTTGAAAAGTGTATTGGGTTGCAAAGGCACCGTAAACACCAAAAGTTCCTAGGCTGCTTGCTAGGTTTAATCCTGAAGAAAAGGCAACTTTGTCAGGATTTTGTCTCTCTTCTGGATTGAAGAATCTGTTAGTGTTGAAATCGTCTACTAATAGTTGAGAGTAAATATAGTAATTAGGGTCCTTGTAATCAAAGAAGAATCCCATTATTGAGTTATCGTTTATATTTTCCCACCATGGCATACGGTTTTCTATTGCTCTAATCTCTTGAGCAAAATATGCGGGCATAGGATTTAAAAAGTAAAAAAAGTCAAAAGCCCTGTTGTAAACGAGCACATCTTGATAACCTACCCTGAAATTGCCAAATTTCAATCCATACGTTTTGTAATTCATTGCTGTAGGGGTAGCAAAATTGGTGTTATTTTCACTTACCAATTGAACCCACATGGTTTCAAAAAAGAAATGTTCATCTTCATAACCTACATCTAAATTGACAAGAGGAATATTATTGGAAGATAAAAACAATGAGTAGGGAGAATTCACTTCATCTTTTAGTTGTTTTATACCACCACTCAATTCAAGTGTTTGATCATCGTTTCTAAGGGTAATATAACTGTTTTCTATCAGAAAGTAGTGATCCCAATAGTAATCTGACTCATAAAAATAATACTTATCATCGTTGTAAAAGGCTAACTCACTTGTGATATCGAAGTTTGAAGTGTAATTGTATAACTTTATACCTATCCTGTCAGTGAAGGTTTCTTCATAATTATCATATGTCCCTTGAAAGTCAAGTTCTAAATTTATTGAAAATCCTAGTGAAAAAAGTAAAAGAATCATTAAAATGGGAACCAATGTTTTTTTGTACATTTTATACCCCCTCATCTTAGCTGGTAACTATCTTGCTCAACTATCTCTCTCAATCTTTTAATTTTAGAGTCTTCCCCCAGTACTATTATCACGTCTCCCTCTTCTATTATGGTATTTGCCTTAGGATTGAATATGCTGTTATTATCCTTTTTTCTTACGGCTATCACAATCATATCTACCTTGTCGGGTAGGGCTATTTCCTTAAGGGATTTACCAATTACCCAAGAGTTTTTGGGTATATCAACCTCTTCCAGCTGTAAATCTTTTTCTGGCGTATGAATGATCGTTTCAAGAAATGATACAATATTAGGCCGAGTTGCCATATAGGCTAATCTATTGCCAGAGATTTCAGATTCAAGAACAATCTTGTTGATTCCAGCATAAGATAGTTTCTTCACCGATTCGGGATCGTTGACTTTTGAGATGATGTTGATTTTAGGTACTATACTTTTCACCGTTAAAGCAACAAACAAGTTATCCACATCGGACGGTAGGGTTAATATGATGCTATCAGCTCTTTTGACTCCAACTTCTTCCAGCACCGTTTCATTTTTTGCGTCACCAATAAAATATGGAATTTCCTCATTTATTTCTTTTAGAAATTGTTGTGCTCTTTCTTCTGATTTATCCAACAAGACAAAATCTTTTTTCTCTTTTAATAGATTTTGACAGACAAAAAATCCCGTTTTACCAGCTCCTACAACAATATAATGATTATTCATACCATCTATTTTTTTCATTCTTTTTCTTACCTCCAAAACGTTTCTCATCTCACCCTCAACAATGAAGGAGGTTAGGGTTGAAAGAGAGTATAAGACTACCGTTATTCCAGAGAGGATCAATGCCATTGTAAATATCTGTGAAGCCCTCGATAGATTGGCAGGTATCTCGTATCCAACGGTACTCAACGTGATTATAGTAAAAAAAATAGAGTCTAAAAAAGCCCAATCTTCCAGTATCATATAACCTACTGTTCCTGTAAAGACTATTAAAATAAAAATCATAATGGATATCACAAATCGTCTTATTTTCAAAGTTAGAGTTTCATTCATTTGATCGAGACATGTGCCCCCTTTCCACTTTGGAGATTAGTGATTTTTACCTTATAATCATTAATGTTTGATCACCTTCGACGTTGTCCCCTCTTTTTACCAAAATTTTTTCAACTATACCGTCGTTTTCGGCTGGTATTTCATTTTCCATCTTCATTGCTTCGATTATGACAAGCTTATCTCCAGCTTTGACGCTCTGACCTTCTTTCACATTTATTTCGTTGATTACTCCTGGAAGGGGAGCTTTGACCTCATAACCTGAGTCTGTTTCCCTTTTATTTGGCTCCTCAGGGACCTTTTCCTCTTCATCTTTTTGTTTTTTCTCAACTTTTTTCTTGCCCCTTTTTTCAGCTTTTTTCTCGACAACAGCTTTGGGGATCTCATTAAATTGCTCTTTTTCAGAGACTCTTTCTTCTGTTTCTTTTGTTTTTTCTTCGTTAGCAATTTCAGAGCCTATTTCCTCAACTTCAACCTCATAGGTTTTATTGTTTATAGTAACTTTGAATTTTCTTTTCAATTTACTTTACCTCCACTTTTTGTTGTAATAAGGTCTCCAAGAAATAGAAGGTTGGTGTTTCATCCACCTTGTTTTAATTTTCTTTTCCAATTTCAACTCTTTATTTGGAACTTCTTTAATGCTTTCAATTTTGAATTCTTTGTCAGCAAGATAACTGGTTATAGCCGAAACGATAGCAAACAGTTCTTCTTCATCACTTTTCTCGTCATTTTCAATTCTTTTGACCTGTGGTGGTTTTATGTACTCTTTTTGAGGTTTTTCTAAACTTGATTTACCTGACGAATTATTAGTATTACTTTTAAAGAAAAAACGGAAAAGCCAAATGATCACCATTAAAATTATTAGCAATAGAAAGACTATAGATATTCCCATTAATGAAATAATCCATACATTTTTCATAATTATTCCTCCATCATAACGGAATATTTCCATGCTTTTTAGATGGAGTCGGTTTTACTTTTGAGTAAGCTATGGAAAGAGAAGTAGCTAACCTTCTTCTTGTTTCGATGGGTTCTATAACATCTTCTATATAGCCCCTAGAAGCTGCTTCATAGGGATTTGCAAACCGCTCTTTGTATTCTTCAACGCGTCTTTTTCTCCTTTCTTCGGGATTTTCAGAACTTTCAATCTCTTTAGCGAAGATAATGTTTGCGGCACCCTCTGATCCCATAACAGCTATTTCCGCTGTTGGGTATGCAAACACAAAATCAGCGCCCAAATGTTGTGAAGCCATTGCAATATAAGCCCCACCATAGGCTTTTCTTAAAATTACTGTGATCATAGGAACGGTGGATTCAGAATAAGCATACAATAGCTTTGCTCCATGTCTAATTATTCCACCGTGTTCTTGAGATACTCCTGGTAAGTATCCAGGTGTGTCAACAAAGGTGATAATAGGTATATTAAAAGAGTCACAAAATCTTATAAATCTGGCTGCTTTATCGGAAGCATCGATATCGAGAGAACCTGCCAAGATTTTTGGTTGATTGGCTATTATCCCCACAGATTTTCCTTCCAATCTTGCAAAGCCTACGACAATATTTTTGGCAAAATGAGGATGAATTTCAAAAAAAGACCCTGGATCAAATACTAAATTGATTAAATCTTTTACATCATAACTTTTTTTCGGGTTAGGTGAGACTATTTCGTTTATTTCTTCGGGTAATTCATAATTTTTATCGTAATCAATTGGTTCTACAGGATCAACATTGTTTGAAGGTATGTAAGAAAGTAACTTTCTGACAAGTTCCATGGCTTGCCCATCGTCTTTTGCCAAAAGGTGGGCGACACCGCTTTTTGAGTTATGAATCTTACCCCCTCCCAAATTCTCTTTATCAATGTCCTCGCCAGTCACAGTTTTTATAACCTGAGGGCCTGTGATAAACATTTGTGAAGTTTGATCCACCATAATTACAAAATCAGTTATCGCTGGGGAGTAAACCGCCCCTCCTGCACACGGGCCGGCTATAACGGTTATTTGAGGAATTACACCAGAAGCCTGGGTATTTCTATAAAAGATTCCACCGTAACCATATAGGGCATCAACAGCTTCCTGTATTCTAGCTCCGCCAGAGTCATTTATTCCGATTAAAGGTATACCGTATTTCATAGCCAAATCTTGTAATTTCATTATTTTCTTTGCATGCATTTCTCCAAGGGATCCACCTTGAATGGTGAAATCTTGGGAAAAAATTGCAACTTTTTTGCCGTTGATCTCTCCAAATCCTGTGACAACTCCATCGTATGGAAACTCTTTTTTATCTAAATCAAAGTATGTACATCTATGTTTAACTAACATATCGATTTCTTCAAAAGTACCTTCATCTACAAGAGCTTCTATTCTTTCACGAGCAGTTAACTTACCCATTTTATGTTGTTTTTCTATTCTCTCTTCTCCCCCTCCAACAAGAAGGGATTCTTTCTTTTTTCTCAACTCTTCTATTTTTTGAATTAGTTCTTCATCTGGCATATATAAAGCTCCTTATTTGCGAGATTTATACAGTTTTCAGAATTTCTAAAACGTTGTGTCAGCGCCGCCTTGTTCGGACATTAAGGGGAAGCCCCTTAAAAACCCCAAATTCAAGGTCAAAATCATTTATAAAAAAAATGGTTTGCATACTGCAGCAAACGCTCCCAACCCATTTAAGGAAGTGCCCAAAGGTCCCTTAGACCTTGCAACTCTTAATTTATTATTTACGATACTCAACAAACTCAGTTAAAATACCGTTAGCAGATTTTGGATGTAAAAAGAAGACTAAGCTTCCACCTGCTCCTCGATTAGGTTCATCAGATAAGGTTTTGTAACCCATTTTTTTTGCGTTTTCTAAGACCATTTTAATGTTATCTACTTGATATGCGATGTGGTGGAATCCCTCGCCTCGTTTTTTTAAAAAATTTGATATTTCAGAGTCCTCTCTTAAAGGTTCCATAAGTTCTATTCTAACATCTTTTATGTATAAAAAAGTAACTTTTATTCCTCTATCTTCTAGGATTTCTTCTGCACTCTTTTCAACGTGAAGCAAGTCCCTATACAACTTGAATGCTTCTTCAATGGAATTGACAGCAATTCCTATGTGGTCAATTTTGGTTTCCATTGTTTCCCTCCTTTTTACACATGAATGCTATAACATCTTTTTTAAGGGAATCGGTATCTTGATTTTCCAACGGATAATCTTCCAAAAAATTTTCTATAAGATGGAAAAGATAGTTTTTAACACGACTTTTTTTTCTTAGATTCTCTTTTAAATTAGAGTTTTGAAAGTATTCTCTGCTTGATTCTAACCATTCGTGAACTTTTTCAAATCCTTTGTTTTCAGTGGAACTAACGCTAAAAACTTTTTTGGGATTTTCGATTTGTGAATCCAAATAATTTTCTAAGTACATTAAGAATCTTTTGGAATTAGATAGATCCATCTTGTTGACAATATAGCAATCAGCTATTTCCATTATTCCTGCCTTATAAATTTGAATTTCATCGCCAGCATCAGGAGATAATATTAAAAGAGTAGTATCACAAGCATAGAATATATCGATCTCTGATTGACCGGTTCCCACCGTTTCAATGATTATTGTATCGAAGCCAAATGCCTTCATTACATCAATAATATCATAAATCGAATTGCAAACTCCCCCCATTGCTCCTCTACTTGCTATACTTCTGATGTAAACGTTAGAAGCTTTGGTTAAATCAAACATTCTTACCCTATCTCCCAAAAAAGCCCCGCCACTGAAAGGACTGCTGGGATCAATCAGGATTATTCCAATATTCTGACCTTTATTGGAGTAAAATGAGACCAATCTTGAGATAAAAGAGCTTTTTCCGACGCCAGGACTACCTGTAACACCTATTACATATGAATTTTTTGGTTGAATATCCGAATGTAATCGAGAAATAATTTCCCAGGTTTGTGAATAATTATCTTCTAATAGAGATATCATCTTCGCTAAAGCGGTTTTATTATGGGCTTTAAATTTTGGAAGTAATTGTTCATACTTTTCTGCCCATTGCAATATCTTTCACCTTCTCTATTATATCTTTTAATGAAGTACCTGGGGTGAAAATTTCGATTATTCCCATTTCCTTTAGTTCCGGGATATCTTCTTCCGGAATGATTCCACCAAGGGTAACGGGAATATCAGCTTCCTTTTCTTTTAGTAAATTTAGTATTTTTTGACATAACTTCTTGTGTGCACCTGAAAGTATAGATAAGCCAATTAAATCAACATCTTCTTGAATTGCTGCTTCAACGATTTCTTCCGGAGTTCTTCTTATGCCTGTGTAGATTACTTCCATTCCGGCGTCTCTTAGTGCTCTTGCTAAAACTTTAGCTCCTCGGTCATGACCATCGAGCCCTGGTTTAGCTATTAAGACACGAATTCTTGTACTCATTTCAAAGCTGCCTCCTCTCCAAATGGTAAATGCTGACTTTAAAAACTCTAAAATTTCTGTCAGCGCCCCTTTGCCCCGCTCCCCACCCTCATTGTATAAAGTCTCTAAAATGGCAAAGGTTCGGTTAATATAAAAAAATAATTAGATTGTAGTACTTTCACGATACTCCCCATAAACTTCTTTTAAAATTTTTGTTATTTCTCCTATTGTTGAATAGTTTTCTACACATTCAATTACATAAGGGAATAAATTCTCCTCGTTTATTGCAGCCTTTTTCAATCTATTCAAAGATTGTTCTACTTTTGTGGTATCTCTTTGCCTTTTTAAATTCTTTAACTTTTCTATTTGCTTTTCTTCTTGTTCTTCATCAACTTTTAGGATATCTATCTTTTCTTTTTTGTCAGAATTGTATTCATTAATCCCCACTATGATCTGTTCTTTATTTTCTATCCTTTTTTGTGTTTTATAAGCACTATTTAATATTTCTTTTTGAGGGTATCCGTCCTCTATGGCTTTTGCCATTCCGCCTATCTCATCTATTTTTTCTAAATATTTTTGAGCTTCTTTTTCTATGTCTAAAGTTAATTTTTCTATAGCGAACGATCCCGCTAGAGGATCTACGGTTTCGCTTACTCCGATTTCGTGGGCTATGATTTGTTGTGTTCTTAAAGCGACGGTGACGGATTGTTCTGTAGGCAGTCCTAAAGCCTCATCATAAGAGTTAGTGTGAAGTGATTGGGTACCACCTAAAACCGCAGCCAAAGCTTGAATTGTTACCCTTATTATGTTATTCAAAGGTTGTTGTGCGGTTAATGTGGAACCGGCAGTCTGGGTATGAAATTTCAATTTCATTGCGTCTTCATCCGTCACACCGAAGCGTTCTTTCATAATCCTTGCCCATAATTTTCTAGCGGCCCTAAATTTTGCTATTTCTTCTAAAAAGTTGTTATGGGCATTGAAAAAGAATGAGAGATTCCTTCCAAATTCATTTGGATCTAATCCGGCTTTAATTGCTGCCTCGACATAGGCTATTCCATCTGCTAATGTAAAAGCTATTTCTTGAACCGCATTGGCTCCTGCTTCCCTAATATGATAGCCACTGATACTTATTAAGTTAAATTTTGGAAGGTTTTTGCTTCCATAATCAAAAATATCTACTATCAACTTCATAGATTCTTTTGGTGGAAAGATATAAGTGCCCCTTGCTATGTATTCTTTTAAAATATCGTTCTGAATAGTACCTCTAAGTTTTTCATAAGGAACACCTTGTTTTTTTGCAATAGTCATTAACATTGCCAATAAAATCATCGCAGTTGAGTTGATAGTCATTGAAACACTCACCTTATCAAGAGGGATGCCATCGAAAAGAATCTCCATATCTTTTAGTGAATCTATTGCTACTCCAACCTTTCCTACTTCCCCCTCGGACATGGGATCGTCTGAGTCAAAACCTATTTGTGTTGGCAGGTCAAAGGCTATAGATAAACCTGTTTGGCCTTGTTCTAATAAGTATTTATATCTTTTGTTGGATTCTTCTGCAGACCCGAATCCTGCATATTGACGCATGGTCCACAACTTACCTCGGTACATGGTTGGTTGTACACCTCTGGTGAAAGGGTATTCACCAGGAAAGCCTAAATCTTTAAGGTAATCTAAATTTTCTATATCTAAAGGTGTATAAAGCCTTTCAATCTCATCTTCATATGAGGTAACAAATTCCTTTTTTCTCTCTGGGAAACGTCTTAAGGTAGGTTCTAATTTTTTCCCTTCCCATTCTTTTTTTGACTTTTCTATTTCATGAATTTTTTCTCTTTCAAACATAGGAATTTCCTCCCACAATAAATTTTTATACGAACTATGAAAAAAATTTCATTACCCGGGGTCATTATTATTTTACCCTATTATTTTAAAATTTACAAATCATTATTGGTAAAAAATAATTTTGCTGACTAACGAAGGCAATATTGTGTTATAATTTAAAAAGTCAGTTTGAGGAGGTAAAAAACGATAAAAGCACATTTTGACAAAGACCTTAGGTCATTAATTGAGAAATCCAATTATACCCCAAAACAAATAGCCGATAATTTAAAAATACCTGTATCCACCCTAGAAAATCTTATGGATGGAGACTTTGAGTACTTCTCCAAAGTCTCTTTGACAGATGTAGCAAAGAGATTGAGTACTATATTAGATGAAGAGATAAATGTAATCTTTGAAGATGAAGAGTTAAAGGGAGAAGTTCAGCTAGAAAGGAAAGATACGGCGTATAACAAACTTAAGATATTTCAATTTTTGATGGTAGCATTCTTGATCGTTAACTTAATTTTTCTTTATTTTCTAATCCAAGATTTAAGGTTTTACAATAATATACTGCAAAGAAATATATACACACTAAATATTATCAATAGGGGAACTTCTGAAATATATGTAAACAAAACTGTGGTTCCACCAAACCAGAATATTCAAATTCAACTGGCTTTTGGAGAAAATTTGGAGATACACGGTAACCAAGGTGAAACGGTTATAGAAACACCACTTGTCAAATATACTGTAAAACTGGAAGATTTTGAGGTGAGTTTGTCGTATGGGAATGACTAAAGCACCAGATCTTGTAAATTATTTGGCGCATATATTTACTGCTGGAGATTCTGATTTATGGCTTTATAAAATGAGTTTGAAAGAGTTGCTCGAAAAACATTTTGGACCTATCGACTATATTTCTTCTTCATTAGATTTTCAGCGCTTTACAGATTATTATAACGAAGAAATGGGTAAAAATATACGAATTGAATCAAGGTTGGTGAGTTTTAAATATCTAAGTTCTCCCGGTTTTTTGCCGGACGCGAAATTGATAACGAATGAGATTGAGAATAACTTTTCGGTTGATGGTAAAAGAAAAGTAAATATAGACATCGGCTATCTTCACCACACTCAATTTGTTTTAGCGAGCACAAAACACTGGGGCAATAGGATTTATATTGGCAAAGGTATATATGCTGAGATTACCTTAATGTACAATTTCGGGCAATGGGAACCTCTCAAATACACTTACCCTAATTTTAAAGATCCAGAATATTTAAATGAGTTAGATGCAATCAGAGATGTTTATCTGAAGAAAAGGAAAAACTATATATCGTAAAGTGTTTCTTAATTTCTATAAATGGATGGTGAAAATATTGTTGTCACAAGGTGGTTGGCTGTCACTAATATATTTAGTTTTATTTCTGTTTTTGGCTCATTTTTCTCCTTTTATTATTGCAGCGTTGATTTTGGGTGTCTTTTTGTCTATGCTTATAGAAGCACCACAAAATTTATTTTCTAAGATTATGAATTCTAAATTATCTGCCGTTTTATCACATATACTTGTCTTAGGGTTAGTCTTATATGCAGCGATCACATTTTTCCCCGTTGTGATTAGTGAAGGCAATAAACTATTTTCTATGCTTTCCTCTTTAACAATTCCACAAGAAGAAGCATTGGCTCAACTACCAGAATGGTTGGTTACTTTTATCAACGATTTGAACAAAAATCTTTCTGATTTTGCCTTAGGTTTGATGAACCAGCTTTTATCATCCATTCCCAGTTTGATAACTTCAGCAATTGTTTTGGTGGTAACAACTGCGGCAATAGGTTCATTAAAAACAATCACGAAGAATAATTTATGGAAACTCTACCCTGTAAACGACAGAGAAAAGGGTTTGAAATTTATGAAGGATACATACTCACAGTTTGAAAGATTTGTACATGGACAATTTTTGACAGCTATAATGGTAGGAACTTTCATTGGGTTAATGTCCTTCATCTTTGGTATACCAAGTGCACTTTTTTTAGGTATCTTGGCTTGGATCACTGATTTTATACCCTATTTGGGAGTAGTTATTTCGGCGGTTCCTTTGTTGATGCTAGCTTTTACCGAAAATGGGCTAATCGGTCTAATAATAGGTTTAGTAATTTTAACCGCTGCCAATCAGTTAGAAATGTGGTTCTTCAGTCCGAGAATCCAAAGTAATGCTCTAAATTTGCATTGGTTTGTAATAATAATATCTATACTTTTATTCGGTGAGTTATTCAGCTTTTTAGGTATTCTTATCGCCCTTCCGATAGTTGTTTATATTAGAAACTTTTGGGAATATTTTGTGATAAAAATCAAGTGATACTAAATGAAAAAACTTTATCTTTTTTTAATAACCATTTTGTTGGCAATATTTAGTTTCTCATCTGCCAATCTGTTAACAGAAAATGATCCCGAATACTATTTTAAAAAACTAGGGGAAGTCTATTTAAAATATCCTATTTATGGAGATTTAAAAAGCTCTCCAGAAAGTTTTGAAAATTATATCCACTTTTCGATGGATTTAAAATCCGAAGACAGAATTATTGATAATTTTAATCTATCTACAGGCTGGTATAGAAGTACAGAAATAAATGAAGTCCTGTTTAGGGATTTTGTTTTAGAAAACGGAAATTTATTCACGTTCGGAATCAAAAACTATTATAGCGATTATTTTTATGCACAGTTCATCGCTGATTTCAGGTTAGGTGATACCTCTTACTTTACTTACGAAAATTATAATCTTTTCAACCTTCCATCTTTGGTTTATATCTCTTTGGATTTTCCCACTTATTCTTATTTATCTTACAATAAAGAAGATCTTAGTTTTTTGCTGGGAAGAGTCCCTCTTTCATACGGCACTATGAAATACAACCTCGTTTTATCAAATAACTCTCCTTATTATGATACGTTGGCTATTTCTTATTCTTTTAATGATAAATTAGATTACGATTTTTCTGTTTTATCCATGGTGCCTTTGCTTTCAAAAGAAGAGTACGCTGCGATGGCTGACGAGTTTATCGCCTTAAGAAATGTTTTTTATAATGGTTTAAATTATAATCCAAACGAAAAACTTTATTTGGGAGTAAGCTCTTTGAATCAGGTGGCGGGGGATCTACCTAATCCTGTAAATATGTTTGTTAAATCAGATGTGGGTGTATATGGTGGGTATATGAAGATTATCCTTTTGGGGATATAAATATAGATGCTGAATATGCGTTTAATTATGACACAAATAGCAGTGGTTATGGTTTAGGACTTTCAAAGACCTTTGATTTTGAAGGTGCCAAATTTAAAATTGGTGCTGAGAGATATGAAATAGAAGATAACTTTTTTTCGAGTGATTATCCGTACGATAATTTATACTACAGAACCATCGCTTTATCTTCCGCACCTGGTGCCAGAATTTTTTTTGACTATCCTTTTGGTTTCAAGTATGGGGAAGATTCCAAGATAAACAGTGTCGATTTAACCTTAGCCTTTGAAAAGGGTTATTTCAGTTATATCTGGGATCATGGAACAAACTCAAAAGGTATGATCAACAGCAATATTTTTCGTTTCTTATTCAATACAAAGATGGGAGATTTTGAGATGAAGTGGAAATCTTTGAAGAATGGTGGGGAAGAATTTGAGACATTTTTGATATCTTATGGATTCGAGGTGAACTTTTTATTGCCATGAAAAAAGTTGAATTGTTATCCCCTGCAGGGAACTACGAAAAATTGGAAACTGTGTATCACTATGGTGCCGATGCTGCATATATTGGTGGGAAAATCCTAAATCTAAGGGCGTTTTCCAAAAATTTTGAAGATGAAGAGTTAGAAAAGGCGGTAAAATTGGCCAGAAAGTTACAAAAAAAAGCTTTTTGTAACTCTCAATGCAATACCTCACAATTCTGAATTGGAACTCTTACCTGATTATGTAAATTATTTGGAAAGTTTAAACGTTGATGGGGTAATAGTTGCGGATTTGGGTGTATTTAATCTTGTGAAAAGAAACTCAAACTTACCTTTGATCATTAGCACCCAGGCGAGTAACACCAATTGGGCTAGTGTAGCCATGTGGAGGGATCTAGGAGCGAAGAGGGTTATATTGGCAAGAGAACTTTCATTAAGTGAAATATCAGAAATCAGAGAAAAAGTCCCAGATATAGAAATTGAAGTATTCATCCATGGAGCAATGTGTGTATCTGTTTCAGGCAGATGTCTATTAAGTAATTACTTAACGGGACGAGATGCCAACAGAGGGCAATGCACACAGCCCTGTAGATGGAAATACTATCTAATGGAAGAAAAAAGACCTGAGGAGTATTTTCCAGTGGTTGAAGATGAAAGAGGAACGTACATTATGAATTCTAAAGACCTTTGTACTATAGATTTTCTTGACAAAATAATCGAAACCGGGGTTGATAGTTTAAAGATAGAAGGTAGGATGAAAAGTAGTTATTATGCAGGAGTGACGACTAAAGTATACAGACAAGCAATAGATAGTTATTACAATAAAGAATACACAATGGAACTTCTCGATAGCTTAAAAAAGGAACTTGAAAGTGTCAGTCACAGAGAATACACATCTGGATTTTATTTTAATAAGCCAGATGAAAACTCCCAAAATTATAAGACTTCGTCCTACATTAGAAACTACAAATTTGTGGGAAAAATTATAGAAAAGATATCTGAAGATCAATATGTTGTTG
Organism: Petrotoga sp. 8T1HF07.NaAc.6.1; assembly: GCF_016772115.1. NCBI lineage: Bacteria > Thermotogati > Thermotogota > Thermotogae > Petrotogales > Petrotogaceae > Petrotoga > Petrotoga sp. 8T1HF07.NaAc.6.1. The sequence continues at coordinate 15,038 of NZ_AUPG01000009.1, read as the reverse complement.
ATGTCAGGAATAAGATAGAAAAGGGTGAAGAATTAGAGATTATAACCCAAAAAGGTGAAAATACCAAAGTATTATTAGATCAAATAGTAAATCTTGAAGATGGTAGTTTAATCGATAGTGCAAATCCCAACCAAAAAATAATTTTGAAGTGGGATAGTTCCCTAGACCTCGGGGACTTGATCCGAGTTTCTAACAAAGGAGGCAGTAATCAAATTGATTGAATTGATTGATCTTACAAAACGTTTTGCTGAAAACGTAGTGGCAGTGGATCATGTAAACTTGGAAATAGAAGATGGGAAAATTTTCGGGTTTTTAGGGCCTAACGGTGCAGGAAAAACAACCACTATAAACATGATTACTGGTTTGTACAAACCAACTTCTGGAAGAATTATTTATGATGGTATGGATTTTCAAAAAGAACCAATAAAGATAAAAAAGTTGATAGGTTTTGTCCCCGATGAACCATTTCTATTTGAAAAGATAACCGGAATATCTTACCTAAATTTTATAAGCGACGTGTTTGAGGTACCACTTGAAGAACGCAAAAAAAGAGGGGAGTGGTTGATAAAAACCTTTAAGCTCGAAAACGCTATTAGCAACCCTATTTCTACTTACTCCCATGGGATGAAACAGAAATTAGCTCTGATTGCTGCGTTGATCCACAACCCAAAGTTCTGGATTCTCGACGAGCCGATTGTTGGACTTGATCCTGAATCAGCTTTTATTCTGAAAAATCTTATGAAAAAACATGTGGAATCAGGGAATATAGTATTTTTTTCCACACATATTATGGAAATTGCAGAAAAAGTTTGTGATGAAATAGCCATCATTGATAAAGGAAGGATCATCTTTGAAGGTTCTATAAACGATCTAAGAAAGCTCAAAGGGGATAAAAGTTTGGAACAAATATTCTTAGAGGTGACAAATAGTGAAAGTGAAAAGATTGATTTCTCTTATCTTGATTAAATTTGATCAGCACTATGGAATTTCCAAAACTAAATACTCCATAAAAAGGAATAAAAGCGATTTAATTACTTTTATAGTTATTCTTTGTGCACTTGTACCAACGGTTGTTGCATATTCATTTCTATACTTTAACATGCTTAAAACTACTTTGGAAACTTACACAATCTTGAATATCCAGCCTTTATTTTTGGCAAACTTTTTTGTCTTAGCGGGTTTTTTTGGCTTCTTCTTAGGTGCTTTTCTGCTGATTGGAGAATTATTTATCAATAAAGATATGAAGCTTTTATTAACCTTACCTTTGAAACCTTATGAAGTTATTTTAGGGAAATTATCTGTGATTTTATCAGATCAAATGTTTATTTCATTGATATTATTGCTGCCTTCTTTGATTTATTTTGGGGTTTATACTAAACAAGGTTTTTTATATTATTTAATATTCGTAATTGTTTTTCTTTTTTCGCAAGTATTTCCAATGACTTTGGTTTTATTGTATACGTTGTTGACTTCAAAACTATTTAAAAAATCTAATAGGCGTGAGCTCCTCTTGTATTTATCAACAATTTTTCTTATGGTTATCTTTGGTTTATATTTGTTTTTATCAGGGTCAAATTTCTCAATAAATATGCAAAATAGTAACGAAATACCTAATATTTCTATCAATTCCGATAGCACCATTACAAAGTTAGCAAGAATTTATCCCCCTGCTTTTTTGGCTGTAAAATCTTTAACTAGTGGCATTTTTTTAAATTTAGTATGGCTTTTATTGTTCCTTGGTTTCCATTTATCCCTATTAATTTTAACGTTGTATATTGGTGAAAAGTTATACTATTCTAATTATTCTTCCCTGATAGAATCAAAACCTTTAATTAGAAAATCTAAAACTCAAGAAAATTATTACTTCTTCACCAAAGAATCAACTTTAGAAAAATCTTTATTAAAAAGGGAGTGGCAGTATTTTTTGAAAACACCTTCATTTTCAGTCAATGGATTTAGTAATGTTTTAGCTTTTCCAATAATATTGATAGTCTTTGGTATTATAATCAATAATGTAGAATTAGGGTTAAGTAATGAAATAATCAGTACGATATTACAGTACAAATTATTCATTGTTGGTTTTATTGCAACCTTAGCTTCGTCTATAAACGGTCTTTCTTATTCATGTTTTTCAAGGGAAGGAAATTTGATAAAAGAACTGAAAATAATCCCTGTGAAGGTGGATCAAATTTTGAGGGCCAAAATTAAACATATTATGCAAATAAGCTCTTTAGGTCTTATTTCAGGTTTAATTATTGGTACATTTCTTTTTAAACTAAATCTTTATGAATTTTGCGGAGCCGTGATCTTAGCGATTATTTTTAATTTGTTTCTAAATATAATTCAAATGATTATTGATGCTTCAAAACCATACTTAAACTGGGATAATCCACAGAAAGCGATGAAACAAAATATAAATGGTTTGCTTGCTGTATTGTTGGTTTTTGGAGTTGTTGCAATCATGGGGTTCTTGATATATAAGCTGGTTCCATTATTCGATCAGTATATTATTTTAATCATTCTAAACTTAATATTCTTGATTTTTAGTTTCTTCCTATGGCGATATTTAAAAAGAAAAACCGTTCAACTTCTAAGTAGAGAATTATAATAGTAATTGTTTTTAAAAAACACAAGAGCTTATCAAAAACCCATTATCGCTGTTACAACAAATACAATTATGAAAGAAATAAGAGTTGTAACGCTCACGAAACTGCTGGCGAGTTCTGAGTCATAGTTATTTTTTACCGAATAAACGATCGCCATCATTGCACTTGGTAACAATGGAGAAAGAAAAAGAGAAATTCTTTGCAAGTCTGTGCTTACAGGGATTAGTAAAGTGGATAGAGAAACTATCAACCCTAATAAATACTTTGTGGTTACAGAAATCGTTAAGATCCTTCTGTGGGCTTTGAGAGATACTATATTGAAATAAAATCCTACTAAAAACATTATCAAGAAATTATTGGCGTCTTTTATAACCATCATGGGGGAAAGTATGAATTCAGGTAAATTAACGCCGTTTAGGAGAAATGCTAAAATTAAAGCTATAAAAGGAGGAAATTCAAACAGGTCTACAATATGGAACTTTCCTCCTTTTCCTTCAGCAACAGACTTACCAACTCCGAATACGATAAAACTGTTCCCTAAGTCGTAAAGTGCAAAGTAAGTTATGGATTCAATGCCCCATAACATTTCTGCCAAAGGGTACATGAAAAGGCCAATATTCAATCCACAAAAAGCTAATAGTATCACGGTACTTATTTTTACATCTTCGATTTTTAAAGTTCTTAATAAAAACTTTCCACCCCAAAAGATCAGCAAACCACCTAAAAAGCCTATCAGAACAAAAAATAATTTGGATAAATCTATTTGAGAGGAAGTTATACCTATGAATACAGTCATGGGAAGTGTAAAATTGATTATCAAAGTTGTGAGGATATCACCTGTGTTTTTAGGTAAAAATCTTTTAGATATATTTCCTATGGTTGCTATTATTACGAAGTTTATTAGTGCTGTCAATGACTTACTCTCCTTTTATTGCTAAAATGTCTATTTTAGGAATTCTAACGGTAGTTCCATTCTCACGGTTTTTAAAGGATCAACCACTTGGCAAATTTGAAGGTTTCCAGTAGCGCTTAGTAAGAACATAGCTTTTTCTTCACTCAACTTATATTCTTGGTTCAAAAAATGTACCATGTTTTTTGTTGCTGTAATTGAAGCTTCATCTAAAGATGGTTTTGAAGATAATGTATAAATATTTTTTTCAGTTTTAACCATAGGCAATTTCCAATTTTTATCTTTTATTATATTAAATGAAACGGATACTTCAGCGGGAATTTCGACACCTGTCACGCAAACTTCCCCATCACCCATAGCTGCGTGTAGATCGCCTAAAGCAAATAAAGCTCCTTCAACATGTACAGGTAGGTACACGGTAGTTCCTTCTCCAATGATATTACAATCCATGTTTCCACCATGCTCTCCAGGTGTACCACAAGGGATACTTCCATCTTTAGGAGCGGTACCAATAACCCCTATCATAGGTTTCAAAGGGATTTCATAGTCGTATAGAAAAGCTTTGTTTTCCTTTATTGGCACTATTTTGATAAAACTTCGTTCAAAAGAATCTCCCAACACTCCCATATCTTTGCCTGTTAACATTACGCCATAATCCCTAGTTATTTTTATACTTTCTATATTAACTTCTAAAATGTCTCCCTCCTTTGCTCCTTCAATGAAAAGAGGACCTGTAGCTGGATTAACTTTTTCCCAGTTTATTGAATCGAAAGGCTGGTTCTCGGATCTTATTTCATCACTTAAAGCATCTTTTGTCTCTATGCAAATTTTTTCTTTGGGTTTAACCCTAGCAATGGGAGTATTTGTTTTAGAAAAATTAAATATAGAGTTTTCTTTTTTAATTTTTATCAACATTAATCACCTCTTTAGGATTTTTCTGTAAATAAAAGGAATACTTTTTGAAAATTTTGTTTTATCTTTATTTATAATTAAAAAGACTATAATATAATCAATGTATATTTTATCATACAAGTTTTAATTATCTATAATTATAAAGCTTGATTTAAAAAAAATTCAAAGCAAATTTTTTTTAATAGGAGAGGTTACGGTGGAAAATGACGAAAAGGCAATAGAAGAGCTATTGGATATGTATGAATCCGCTTCGGAGATGTATACAGGAGCAATAATGCGACTAGATCTGTCAAGTGGTAAGATCATCTATTCAGAAAATTTAAAACAAATAACTGGTCTTGGAAAAAACGAACTTCCAAATAATCTAGACGAATTATTAGCTTTGATAAAAGAAGAAGATGCACAAAAGCTAATCGATAAATTTTACAACATTGAATACGAGGCTGAGTGGTCGTTGAAAATCTCTTCGAAAAGTAATAAAGAGGGTTTTAATAAGTTTGATTTAACAGGAAAGAAAAAAAGAAGAGATGAAAAAGATGTTTTATACATTTTAGTTCGCAATCCTAATCAAAATTTTGGATTGATGAGCCCAGACACATTTTTTCCAAAAGAGATGTTTGACAATTCCCCTCAGGCTATAATTATAACTGATAAAAACAACAAAGTAGTAAGGGTAAACAAAGCTTTTTTAGAAATGACCGGCTATACTCTTGATGAGGTTATGGGGCAAAATCCTCACTTTTGGGCTTCAAATATGCATGATAAAAATTTTTATGAGCAGATGTGGCACGATCTTAAATCAAAAGGATTTTGGAGCGGAAGAATAATAGATAGAAAAAAGAATGGTGAAATGATATTTTTGTATTCAAATTTCTTTGAAATTAAAGGATACAACAACAAAGTAATAGGGTATATGGCTATAAATACGGATATTACTAATAGTGTTAAAAAAGAAGAAGAAATAACGAGAGTGCTGAAACATGATTCTTTGACAGGTTTGCCAAACATGAAAGGTTTATTGGAAAGGATTGAAGAGATTCTACAAAAAAACACAAAAGAAAATAAACTTGCTCTTTTGATAGTGGAAATTGATGAATTGCACGAATTAATTGATTTTTATGGTTTAGAAACGATGAATCGAGTTATCAAAGAAGTAGCAAAGGAAGTTACCGAAGTTGTTGGCAAACAATACTTTGCCTCAGCAAACTCTAAAGATGAATTTGCTTTGTTTGGTTGTTTTGAAAGTATAGACGAGTTAGAAAGTCTCGCGACCAACCTTTTAAATAAGTTATCAATACCACTTCAAATATTGGGTGAAAGAATTTTTTTGAAAATAAAGATAGGTATAAGTAGCTATCCAATTGATTCAGCAAATCCTGAAGATTTAATAAATCAGGCAGAAATGGCTTTAAAAAATTCAATGAGACAATCTATCAATTTTTATTCACCCGAATTATCGAAAATTTTTGGGTTTGAAAAGAAAGTGGAAGATGAGATAAATTTGGCATTAGAAAATAATAGATTATTGATGTACTTTCAGCCTCAAATAGATACAAAAGAGATGAATATAATAGGTGCCGAAGCTTTAATTAGACTAAAACAAGCCGATGGGTCTGTTTTGCCTCCAAACGTATTTTTAGGTATTGCTAAAAAGAATGCGTTCATGGATAGGATCGATCAATTTGTTTTAGAAGAAACAATAAAGAACGCATGGGTTATAAACGAATCATTAAATAAAAACATAAGGATTTTTTTCAATGTCTCAAAATCATTTTTTGAAAGAGAGAATTTTATACATAGCATCAAAATTATGTTACATAAGTATAATTTAAATCCTTCTTACTTAGGAATTGAGCTTACAGAAGATCTATTCATAGAAGATTTTTATTCAGCTCAGAAAAAAATAGAGGCTTTGAAAGAAACAGGATTAAAGATAGCCCTTGATGATTTTGGAACAGGATTTTCCTCCCTTTCTTATTTAAATAAATTGGATGTAGATAAGATAAAAATAGATAAAAGTTTTATCGATAATATTTTACATGATGAAACGTCTCAAAGATTAGTATCAAGTATCATTTCAATGTCTAAAAGCCTAGGACTTGAAGTTATTGCAGAAGGTGTAGAGAATAAAGAACAGTTATTATTTCTTCAAGAGGAAGGGTGCTACGAGGTACAAGGTTATTATTTTAGTAAGCCCTTACCCTTTGATCAGTTCAAATTTTTTCTGAAAAAAGAAAGAATTAATATATAAAAGGGAGAGAGAAATGACAACAACGATTGAAGAAAAAATAGATTCCATAAAAAAGGAAATGAAAGAAATAATAGGTAATAAGCATCTTTATATAGCTTTTTCAGGAGGCATGGACAGTACTGTTGTAGCTCTACTTGCAAAAGATATTTTGCCCAAAAGCAAGATTACTTTGGTGAACGTTTGCTTCGGTGGTTATTCTTACTCAAAAGGATTAGAAGCTGTTTTAACCTTATCCAAACAGTTAGGTTTAAAATTGTTTTTTTCACGTGGAGAAGAAGAACAGGAAGAAATAATGTACCATGGCCCAAATTGTAATCAATGTACAAGGATTGTAAAGATCCGAAAGGTAAAGCAGTTTTCTTATAGGGGTATAGTTGCTTCAGGTGCGAACTTATCTGATTCGTGGGGCAATACTGGGATTAAGTTTTTTGACGGGATATACTCTCCGCTTTTAAATTTGAACAAAGAAGAGATACATGAGATTTTAGAGTACTATAATATAATGATACCAAAAATCGGGGAGAATAAAATAAGAGAGGGATGTAAGTACAAGCATTTATTAAAAATGTCTGTAAATAGAGATTATCATTCAAGAGCTGATATCATTGCCAACGAAGTGATTCACGATGTACTTGATTTTTACAATGTTCAAAGAGAGATCGCAAACGTTAAAATCATCGGCCCTCTTTCAAAAAATATAGCTTTGATTAACGTTAAGCCTTTGCCCTCTAAAGAAATTTTAGAAGAGATAAAAAGTCTCCTTCAGAATGAAGAAACAATAGATTTTGTGGATATAGTAGATACTGCTTTAAAACTCAAGATTTTGGTAAATCCAGGTATATATAACAATGAAGAATCAAGATATTGGATATTGAATGGGAGATTGGCTCCTGAATTTGCTATGCCCATAACTGCTGAATGGATAAAAAGCTCAAACTACAAACTCTGGACTTTCGCTGTAGTGGATTATAATAAGCTCTAAAAAATCGCAATTCTATCCATAGGGTTAGAATCGTGATATAATGTTAGGGTAAATAGAGTTATACTATAACTAACATTCGAGGGAGATAGTATGGTATACATAATTATTATTTCAATTGTACTTTTTTTCATATTGATCTATGTTTTTTACACGGGTATAAAAACCTCCATCTATGTTCGAAGAATTGTTAATGAAAAAGATAAACCACCTGCTTTCGCTCCTCCAAGTCCGAAAAAGGTTATAAGAAATCGATTTAAAAGTTCTCTATTTGAAACGGCTATTACTTGTTTAGAAAATGAGGTCGAAAAGGATTATGCGTTTAAATCTATTATTGAAAAGTTACCACTCTTTTTAAAAGCCGATTCTTGGAGTTTTTTCTTGACTTCCCCTAATGATGAATGGAGATTTTTATTTTGGTCAAAGAATTTAGACTTTCTTCCTTTAGAGGAAGTAGCCTCAGAAATACAAATTAGTGGGGAACATATTAAAAAAGTATTAAATACAAAAAAAATACTTTTCATAAAGGACACTAAAAAGAATGGCCTATGGAACCAAAAACATAGCTTGTCTAAATCCTGGTTGGGCATACCGATTACGGTTAAAAATGAGATTATAGGTGTTTTGAATGTTGATTGGTTTAAGCAAGCACGGGTATCTAAATTTGAAACAGAATTAATAAATTACTTTTTAGAAGACATAGATAGGATTTTAAAGACGGTTTTTTCTTTGCACGAACAGTTTCTAAGTTCAGAGTTAGATATTTTAACCCAGGTATACAATAGGAAAGCCCTTGAAAAATATATCTCTCAACATAAATCCGATAGTTCAAATAAGGCGGTTATTTTTCTGGACTTTGACAATTTTAAAAAGATTAACGATAATTTTGGGCACACCATTGGAGATCAAGCTTTAAAAATTCTTACAAAGAGAATTCAAAATTCTATTAAATCTGATGATTTAATCTATAGGTACGGGGGAGACGAATTTGTTATAATAATAAATGAAATAAGAGAGAACAATAGTATTGACATAATAATACAACGGATCAAATCAACTGTTAAAACCCCAATAACAATTAAAGATACATTGATAATATCTTCTATAAGTATAGGCTACTGTCTTGTTCCTCAAGAAGCTCCTGATATTGAGAAAGCCATTGAAATAGCGGACAAAAGGATGTATTTGCAAAAAGAAATACATTAATTAATATTAAGGGGGTATTACTAATGGGTATATGGTTGATCTTTTTATTGGTTTTATCTGTTATTTTTATAATTTTTGCAACTGCAAGGTTAACGCTACACCCTTTCTTAGTTTTACTTTTCACTGCGATTTTGTTCGGTATTTTTTCTGGAATGGGTTTGACGGAAATAGTTGATTCAATTACCGGTGGTTTTGGAGGAACGCTTGGAAGTATAGGCATTGTAATTGCCGCTGGTACGATAATTGGTACTTTCCTTGAAAAGTCTGGTGGTGCTTTTAAGATGGCGGAAGCTACTTTAAAATTAACTGGGGAAAAAAGAGTTCCGTTGGCTATGGCTATAATAGGTTATATAGTTTCCATCCCTGTTTTTTGTGACTCTGGATTTGTAATTCTTTCCCCATTGAACAGGGCTGTTACGAAGAGGGCAAAGTTCTCCCTTGCAGCAACCGGTCTTGCCCTTAGTCTTGGATTATATGCAACACATACAATGGTTCCTCCTACCCCAGGACCCATAGCTGCTGCTGGTATCTTAGGTGCAGATTTGGGGATGGTTATTTTGATTGGGTTGATAGTTTCTGTTCCCGCTATGCTCATAGGTGTACTATACGCCAATATAATGGGCAAAAGAATATATATTGAACCAGAACCAGAATTAAGCGATACAGAGATAGAGGAAAGAACCAAGAAAGCCCCTTCGACTTTTAATTCTTTCATGCCCATAGTTGTTCCTATCATATTGATTCTTTTAAAATCAATTTCTGATTTCCCAACCACGCCTTTTGGGGACGGAGCTATTAGAAGCTTTTTTGGGTTCATTGGTAATCCAGTAATCGCTCTTTTAATAGGAGTTTTAATAGCTTTCACTTTACCCAAAAAATTAGATAAAAAGATGCTTTCTTCAAGTGGTTGGGTAGGTGAAGGATTGTTGAATGCCGCATCTATTATTTTGATAACAGGGGCCGGTGGCGCATTTGGAAGAGTCCTTCAAAATTCAGGAATTGCAAATGTATTAGGCGAAGGTTTAGCAACAGCTAATTTAGGTATCTGGCTGCCTTTTATCGTAGCTGCAGCGATTAAATCGGCCCAAGGATCTTCAACTGTTGCCATAATAACTACTGCATCGTTAATGGCTCCATTGATGAGTTCTCTAGGTTTGACTACACCTGCTGCAATAGCATTGTCTGTGGTTGCCATTGGAGCTGGATCTATGGTGGTATCTCATGCTAACGATAGTTATTTCTGGGTTGTTTCACAATTTTCGAGAATGAGTGTTAATCAAGCTTATAAGCTTCAAACGTTGGGAACTTTGGTAGAAGGAGTCACAGCAGGAATTGTTATATGGATTATCAGTTTAATAATTTTGTAGGGAGTTGATTGTTTGAAAAATTTACGTGAAGATGCCTTTAGAATAATAAAAAGTTCAATAGATTCTGTTTTACCAGAAAAAGCTGTTCAACAAGAACTAGAGAAAATGAATTTACAAGATAATATTCACATAGTTGCTATAGGTAAAGCTGCTTGGAGGATGGCTAAAGCAGCAAAAAATTTCTTAAAAGAAAGGGTAAAAGATGGAATAGTTATAACAAAATACGGTCATTCTCAAGGCACAATAGAAAGCCTGCAAATATATGAAGCGGGGCACCCTATTCCAGATGAAAATACCATAAAATCTACAAAGAAAGCTATAGCAATGGTACAAAATTTGCGTGAAGATGATGTTGTCTTATTTCTTGTTTCAGGAGGAGGATCAGCCCTTTTTGAACTTCCTGTTGAGAATGTTACTTTAGAAGACATAAAAAAAGTAACAGATATGTTGTTAAAGTCCGGAGCAAATATAGTGGAAATAAATACAGTGAGAAAACATCTCTCTCGAGTTAAAGGAGGGAATTTTGCAAAGTTAGTTGAACCTGCCAAAATATATTCTCTCGTTCTATCTGATGTGTTAGGGGATAGGTTGGATAGTATAGCATCTGGTCCTGCATACCCTGATTCTACCAATACCAAAGATGTGGAAAAAATAATAAAAAAATATGACTTACAACTTTCAGAAAAGATCTTACGGGCTCTAAAAAACGAGACTCCAAAACATCTAAATAACGTTGAAACAAGGATTATAGGTAGCGTCACTAAGGTATGTGAAAGTGCTGTCAGGATTGCTCAACATTTGGGATATAATACTATGATTTTAACGACTACCCTTGATTGTGAAGCAAAAGAAGCAGGCTCATTTTTAGCTGCCATAGTTAGAGAGGAAAAAGAAAGAGAAAGACCATTAAACACACCTTGTGCAATAATTTTAGGAGGAGAAACAGTTGTTCATGTTAGAGGAAATGGTAAGGGAGGAAGGAATCAAGAACTGGTTTTATCAGCAGCACGAGGCATTAAAGGATATCAAGAAGTTTTGATCGCTTCTGTAGGAACAGATGGAACTGATGGTCCAACGGATGCCGCCGGCGGAATAGTTGACGGAGAAACGATCAACAGATTACAAGAGAAAGGAATAGATGTTGAAAAGGTATTAAATAACAACGACTCATATCATGCTCTCCAAAGTATTGACGGTCTAGTTATAACAGGACCTACCGGCACAAATGTAAATGATTTAACTTTTATTCTCTGTAATTGAATCATCACGTTTCAATTTCTTAATAAACTCGTAGGTCAATCTGGCGGTGATGCCCCAAACAATTCTATCTTCGTAGACATAAAAATAAACAGGGTATTTACCAACTCTCCAGTTGTAATCTTTTCCATTAGGGATAAGATCGTAAGGGAATCCTTCATCTATTTCATTTGTAAGATAAGTGTTATGTACTAAAGGTTCATGAGATAAGAAATATTCTAAAGGTACAGTGAATACTTCCTCCACTTCTTCATTAGGTTTTATTGTGTTAACGTTTATATTCAAAAAGCCAACATACGAATATATTAAATAATTAAAGGGAGTAAGGAGATAATCAGCTGCTCCCAATATTTCTATGTTATTTGGTTTTAAATTTAATTCTTCACAACTTTCTCTAATAGCTGCATTTTTTGGAGTTTCATTGGACTCAATTTCTCCTCCTGGGAAAGAAATTTCACCAGGTTGTCTCTCTAAAGTTTTGGATCTCAATTCGTATAAAAGGTGTAAAGAATTGTCTTTTTGTATCAACGAAATCAACACAGAAAAACACTTTTCTATTCCTATAGGTTTTGGAGAATAATCTTTAAAAATTTGTTTAATTTTATCTATATTCACAGAATCACCTTATTTATTATTTACCAAAATCTTTCAGAAAGTAATTTGGCAATAGCTCCAAAAATGATCGATCGTCTTGATCAAAAGGGGCTTTTTCATGACTATCAATATCTATTTCACCAACAATATTGCCATTTTTATCAAATATGGGAACAACGATTTCTGATTGTGTTTTTGGGCTGCATGAAAGATAGTTATCCTCTTTGCTAACATCATCAACAACGAAGGTCGTTTTTGTACTTGCTGCTTGCCCACAGATACCTTGTCCAAACTTAATTTTTGTATGTTCTGTTGGCTCTCCAACAAAAGGTCCTAATACAAGAGAATTATCTTCTGTCTCATCGACTAGGTAAAAACCCACCCAATTATAATAAGGTATCCTTTCAGCTAACAATTGAGAAATTAATTTTAAAATACTCTGCTGATCGTTATAATTTTTGTCACTGATAAGCGTTTTAATTTTATCGTATAAAATCCAAAAATCAGCTTTTTTCTTATTGGGTGGTGTAGAATTAATGAATTTCATTATTGCTTCTTCTATTAGGGTTTTTGGGTCGATCTTATCTCTGTTGAAATAAAAATAAAGTATATCTATACCAATTATGGTTCCTATGAATGATTCTAAAAATTCGTAAGGGCTATTACCTGTGAACACAGTTAAATAAACCGCATAATCTCCCCTGTCAACTTGAAACTTTTCAGAGGATTTTGTCAGGTCCTTGATGATATCAGCTTTTAAATCTTTTATGATTTCTTGCTTGTACCAAAAAGCCCTGTCAAGTTCCCTTCTTCCAATTTTTTTAAACTTTTCAACAATCTCATCATCTTTGATATCTTTTTTTTCTTGATAAAGATTTATAAAATCTAAAGATCTTTTGTAATCCTGCCAAAATAAATTCCATTTTTCTTTTGGATAAGTCAATACTTCAAAAAAATAATCAGTAAAATCTCTAAAAACGCTTCTCATTAATACAATGGACCTCCTTTTGATCAACTGATAACTATTTAAATTATATCAAAATTGACTTATAAAATAAAAAACCACCTTTTCTGAAGAAACGAGCTTCCGCCTCTTAAAGAAAGGTGGATGGTGCCGAGGGCGGGACTTGAACCCGCACGGACAAAAGCCCATAAGATCCTGAATCTTACGCGTCTACCAATTCCGCCACCTCGGCTTATTAACTGCCATTCGTTTAAATTATACCACTACAAAGGGATTTTGTGAATACCATTCCGGATATTTAATAATGTAACTTAGCATAATTATATATTAACTAAATAAATGTTTGTGCGTTACTTTTTGTGTATTAAATATTGAATTAGAAATTTATGATTTTTGAAATTGGGATTCTCTGAAAACCCGATACTTTCATGACAACTGTGGGTAGGGAGCGGGGTAAAATGGCGCTATATATGGAATTTTAGAGTTTCTAAAGATAGTAATCCAAAAAAACTTAGGGAGGTTGGATAAATTGGAATTAACGCAACTCATAAGAGAAGCGGCAAAAACTCTTGAAACACCTTTTTTAGTGTTAGATACTAATTATGTAAAGGAAAATTATTACAAGCTCAAAAATTCAATCAACGATGTCGAAATTTTTTATGCGGTAAAAGCCAATTCTCATCCTAGTATACTTGAAACATTAAGAGATTTAGGAGCTTCTTTTGATGTTGCATCAAGAGGGGAAATAGAAAAATTAATGAAGTTGGGAATTTCTACAGATAAAATGAGTTTTGGAAATACTATAAAGAAAGAAAAAGATATAAAATTTGCATGGGATAATAATGTAGAATATTTTGCGGTAGATTCGGAGATGGAAGTTGAAAAGATTGCAAGAAACGCCCCGGGTGCAAAAGTATATGGAAGATTGTCAATGAGTTCCAACGATTCAGATTGGCCACTTTCGGGTAAATTTGGCACGGACGTAGATCATCTAATAGAAATCCTAAAATATGCAAAAAGAAAAGGTTTAATACCATATGGGGTGTCTTTCCACGTAGGCTCGCAATCATATAACAAATACAAGTGGAAGGAAGCAATTTTGAATGCCAGTGAGGTTTTTGAAAAACTTCACAAGCAAAAGATTGATTTAAAAATGCTGAATTTAGGCGGTGGTATTCCAGTAGAACATACAAAACCAGTGCCGGACGTAGAAGAAATTGGAGAAATAATAAATGAATCGATCAAAGAGTATCTTGGATGGGTGAAAGGGTTAAGAGTTTTATCTGAGCCGGGAAGGTCTATGGTTGGTAATGCAGGGATAATTGCCTCAAGAGTTCTTTTAAGGAGTAGAAAGGGTACACAAAACTGGGTGTTTTTAGATACCGGTGTTTTTCACGGTTTAATGGAAACCATTGAAAATTTCAGGTACGAAGTGCTGGTGGAAGGCAAAGAGTATTCCGAAACAACAACTATGACCTTAGCTGGTCCTACCTGCGACAGTGTAGATACTATCTATGATGAAATTGAATTGCCAATTAATATTGATTATAACGATATAGTATATTTTATAAATACTGGTGCTTACACCAATGAATATGCGACATCTTTTAATGGAATTGAACCTCTTAAAGTATACACAGTCGAAGATTTAGAAGCTTTGTTAAGAAACAATATACTATTAATGGAAGAGGTACAGAGCTAATTGCGTAAAATTTCAATGAGGCCTGGTTTTGAAGGCCTCATTTTTTTAAATACAAGGTCAATGTTTTCTAAAAGAGACTTTTGACAAAATTATCAATTCACAATAATTTTCAAATAAGTTCATAAAAAAGAAATTGACAAAGTGGAGAGAGATGTGGTAATATATACAACGCTGATGGATGAAAGAGTTATTAAAGTTTGCGTTTTTAAGCAAACCAAGTTCTTTTAAAAAAATAAATTTTTGTTTTAAGTAAGTTTGAGGGGTAAAGCCCTTGATGAATGAAGCTCTTT
>NZ_AUPG01000006.1:0-147257 GCF_016772115.1 Petrotoga sp. 8T1HF07.NaAc.6.1 | reverse complement strand
AAGGCTAGGGGGTGAAAGGGAGAAATCTGTACGGGGTATTGACTAAATTTTTGTACCTTTAAAAAAAACACTTGATTTATGTTATAATAAAAAATAATCAACAGGTTAAAGATCATTTATTAGGAGGAATCACATGGCTAACGATCAAAAACAAAAAAGGGGTAATAGCTTTAATTTCATAATCATAACATTAATTTTCTTTGCTGGGTTAGCTATTTTTCAATTTTTTATGTACAGAAATCTTCAGCCTCAGTTTCAAGTAATATCAAGAGATATTACATTTACTATTTACGAAGACCTTTCCGTGGATTTTGCAACCAAAGTAGAAATACTAACAGAAAACGAGAGAGATTACGAAACCTTGGTAGAAGGGTTTAACACCCCCGATGAAGAAAAGCTTTCTCTTTTTCAACAATCTTTGGATAATTTAAAAGAACAAATCCCAAGAGATTTTGTGGTTTTATCTTATGAGTCAACCGTAAATTCCAATTCTCCAAGGATTTATGTGAATGAAACGGTTAAATTGGAAGGGTTGGTTTATAGAAATGATAGAGGAAATATTGAATTTTCTCTTTCTGGACAACTTTTAAGTGCTCAGAATGAGGAAGTGACTGTAAGTATTCATTATCCTTATGGTTGGGAAGTCTTAAGTGTAAATCCTACTCCCACTTATATAGACCAGAATGTTATAGGCTATTCCTATACCGGGGCATTAGGTTATCCCACGATAGAATTCCAATCTAAATAGACTATCGTAAAAATGGGGGAATTGTAATGGTTATTTTATATTTATTAGTTGTCCTTTCTCTCACAATATCAATTGTTAATATTTTTCTTATGATCCGTTTAGGCAACTTTTTACAAGAAAATAACGAGACAGGGGAAAAATATGAAAATTTTGAGGAAGAAAAAAACCTCTATTTAGCAAGATTTCAAAAGATAACCTCCACAAGATTAAGGGCCTTAGATAATAAAATAGAATTGGTTGATCAACTTATGAAAGATTTAGATGATGCTTATGCTAAAACTTTTTCATTGTTGACAGATTTAGAAAGAAAATTAGATTCGTATAAGAGGCAGGAGTTAGAAAATAAGCTCCAACCTTCAAAAAGCTTAGAAGATCAAAAGAATGATGAAGATCAAAAAGACATAGTTGACAAAGACGATAAGGTAAGGGTTTACGAGCTTTCACGAAAGCTGAATATGTCAAGCAAAGAGTTGGTTGATTTTATTAATACAAATACTGCTTTAGATGTTTCTAACCATTTGGTGAAGTTGACACCAGAAGAAGAAAAAATGATATTTGAGAAAATCAAAGAAGTTCCCAACATCTCGTCAAAGAAAGAAAATATTCCATCAAATATCGATATGGCTAAAGATAAAAATATAAATATAAGTAAAGATAATGTTAACTATAAATACGACAAAACTAACAAAATTCTTGAGTTGTCCAAAAATGGCTATACCCCTCAAGAGATAGCTAAGGAATTGAAAATTGGTGTAGGTGAGATAATGCTTGTTCTAAGTTTGTTTAATAATGAGGAGAAATAAAGATGAATCTTTCTTTCTTAAAAGAGTCAGGCAAAATTTGAACTTTTCCTATTGTTGATAGAATTTCAGCCGTTTTTTTTACAGTAAATTCACTGGTTTCGAACAAGAGATATTTAGATTTTAAAAGGTGAGAATATTTAGATATCTTTTTAAAAAAACTTTGACCATCGTATCCCCCATCAAGAGAAATTCTAGGCTCATATCTTAAAAAACAATTTTGTTCTATAAAAGAAGTTTCAACATATGGAGGATTTGAAATTATCAATTCTACTTCCTCAATCTCTTTCAAAAATGGATCTAAGCAATCACCAATTTTAAATTCAACATTGACACCTAATCTCTGAGCGTTGTATTGAGCTACTTTTATCGCAGCTTCTGAAATATCAGAAGCCTGAACCTTAATTTTTGGTAATTGTTTTTTTATCGAGATTGCTATCACACCAGAACCTGTCCCTATATCAATTACATGTTTTATATTTTTATTTTTTATAAGATTGACTGCTAATATTACTAAATCTTCAGTTTCTATCCTGGGTATTAGTACATTTTCATCTACAAAAAACTCATTTCCTAAAAAAGAAACCTTTTTTGTAAAGTACTCGATAGGATACCCTTCTTTAAGATGTTTAAGTAAAAAATCGAAAGTTTGGTGAGAAATTTCTACTTCTGAATCTTTAAGAAAAAAAGATATATCTTTATCTTCAATTTTTGATAATATTTTCAATATACGAAAGGGGGAGATTTTAAACTCCCCCTGAATTTTACTTACTAACTCTGTTATCTTCATTATCTTACCTCAAATTCCCAAAAGATTTCTAACTTCTTCACTTGCCATCTGCGGATCCCAAGGGGGATCAAAGGTAAGTTCGATATCTACATCGTTGATTTGTTCTATTTCTTTTACCTTCTCTTTTGCATTTTCAATTATTAAACCGGCCAAAGGGCACATTGGGGTGGTTAATGTCATCAATATATGAACGTTATTGTTCTCATCTATATCTACCTTGTATATCAAACCTAATGAAACGATATCGAATCCAATTTCCATATCATAAACCTCTTTCAGAGCATTTATGATTTTATCTTTTTCTATATCAGGCATGTGTAAGCCTCCTTCAAAACATATCAGAATTGAGAATTATTGAAGATTCTTCTTGAAATTTTTGGAATTCAGTTGGTAAAACTTTATCAAAATATTCTTGAGCTTTTTTGTCTTTTAAGTTAAAAATTATTTGGTCTTTTGCTTCTTCAAAAGTTAACTGTTTTTCTGGGTATTTTCGTTCTATTTTTAAAAGAGCATATGTATCGTTTTGCGAATCATACAAAAGAGGTGTTGTAATAAATCCTGGAGGATTGCTTTTCACAGTTTGTACAATCGAATTTGAATCATCTTTAAGATTTATTCTCATAGAGGTAGCTGAATCAGTTTGTTCGAATACTTCATCATATGTGTAATAACCTTCAATAATACGATTGTATGTGTAAGAAGCATCTTCTGTGCTATTGAATACAATTAGCTTTATATCAGCTGCAGGATCAGATTTATAGATGGCTTTGTTGTTTTGATATTCCTTTGCAATTTCTTCGTCGGTTACTTCTGCCTCTTGAACAATTTTGGTATAAAGCGCAGCTATAGAATTATTGTATAATGTTGAATAATATGCATCTTCTAAATAATTTGTTTTTGAAGTGTAACCTAAGGCGAGAAGATAATTTTCTATTTCTTCGTCAGGTATTCCAACGTCTTTAAAGGCTTTTGAAAAGTTTTCCTCAATGTTATTCCACGTTTGTTTGCGTTGTAAATCTATGTTTTTTTGTTCGACGAATTGTATAAAAAGAACTTGATTGACTATTTTTAAAGCTTGATCTTCTAAATATGTATTCATGAGTTCAACACCTGTAGCTGTTCTTGTTAAAACAGAATAAAACTCGGGATAAGAATTATAAATATCTGACAAAAGGTAAACTATTTGAGATCTTGATATTAATAGTTCTTCACTAAGTGTTTCTTCATTAACTTTTGCAAAGGTTGCTTGCTCCAATGGTTGATAGATTATTTTTGGATAAAGAATAGTTGAAATAAGAAATACAAAAAATAACAATAGTTGAGCTTTTTTCCTCAAGATATTTGCCTCCTCATAAAATTCCTTCTTCGATGAATCTCTTAATAGGATTAAATGTTTTTCTATGCTCTGATATTATACCATACTTTTTTATGCTTTCAATGTGTTTCCTGGTAGGATAGCCTTTATGGGTTATAAAGCCATAATTAGGATATAGTTCATGTAGTTGATTCATATATATATCTCTTTCGTATTTTGCTACAATAGATGCGGCTCCTATCAGAGGGGATGTTTGATCTCCTTTGACAATACAATCGTAGTTATAATCAAGTTTGAAGAACTTTCCATCAATAATTACATAATAATCGTTGGCGTTTTCCTCTACGATTTTTTCTAATAACTTAATCATTGCTAGCTCAGTTGCCTTGAATATATTTATTTCATCTATCAATTGTGAAGTTGAAAAATTGCTATAATATTTAAAATTTCTCGTTATTTGAAAGTATCTTCTTTCCCTTTGTTTTGGAGATAGTGATTTTGAATCTTTTCCAATTTTTGCTAATAACTCACCCTCTTTTTTTGATTCTATAACAACAGCACCAACAAAAACAGGCCCAGCTAATGGGCCTCTTCCAGCTTCATCTATTCCAATTATTTTTTTGTACTTATTTAAAAGAGTTATTTCAATATTTTCTTTCATCTTAACCACCTTTGAAAATAACTATTTACTCTTTTTCGTAAGGGACTCCGTCAGCTGCAGGTGCTCTTGTTCTACCAACAAATCCTCCAACGACAATTATAGTCAAAACGAAAGGCAATAAATTTAGTAAAGCTTTGATTTCTGAAGGGAGAACCATCAAAGTTTGAAGTTGAATGTTCATAGCTTCTGCAGCGCCGAAAAGCAAAGCTGCCCACATGGTCCCAATAGGATTCCAATTGCCTAATATCATAGCTGCCAAGGCAATGAATCCTTTGCCCGCAGGCATCTGTTCTTGAAACTGTCCTATATCACCTAGGGCTAGATACATTCCTCCTAATGCAGCAAGAACTCCACTCATTAAAACTCCAAAGTATCTTATCGCTTTTACGTTTACACCTAGCGTATCAGCAGCCCTGGGATTTTCCCCTACGGATCGCATTCTTAAGCCTAAAGGAGTTTTGTAAAGTAAAAACCAAGATCCAATGATTACTACTATTGCAATGTAGAAGAAAGAACTGATCTCTCCAAAAATTTCTCCAATGAAAGGAATGTTTTGAATTGCCTCAATTTTTACCGTTGGGATTTTAGCAACAAAGTCTGTTTGACCTTCTTGTCCAAAAACAGGTTTCATCAAAAAGCCAGTGAATCCTTGAGCGATTAGAATCAAAGCTGTGGCAGAAACGATTTGATTTGCGGACCATTCTATAGAAACATAGGCATGTAAAAATGCCAAAAGTAAACCTCCGGCCATACCTAAAAGAAGTCCAATCCAAGGGTTTCCAGTAAGAAAAGTAACAGCCACCCCGATGAAGGCTCCTAATTTCATTATACCTTCTAAAGCAATATTTGTTACGCCGGTTATTTCACTGTAAACTCCTCCAATTCCAGCAAAAATCAATGGTAATGCAGAAAGAATCGTTAATTTATAAAATAAAGGTGAAGCAAAAGCGGTAAATATAGCTTCAAACCAATTCATTCATCTTCACCACCTTGAAGTGTATTAGGGGATTTTTTCTTTCCGAGCTGAGAAGCCTTTATGATCCAAGTTCGTATTATTCTATCCGCTGCGACAAAGTATATTATTATTCCTTGTATAACAACAATAATATCATCTGGTACACCTATAGTTTGCATAGCATTTGAACCAGATCTTAGTGAGGAGATGAGAAAAGCTGCAAAAATAATACCTATAGGATTGTTTTGACCGATCAATGCAATAGTTATTCCATCAAAACCTCTATCGCTTGTAAATGCACCAAAAATTCTATGATGAACGGACATAACTTCTAAAGCACCAGCTAAACCAGCTAACGCTCCTGAAATAGCCATTGTAAGTACAATATTTTTACTTATTGATATTCCTCCATACTCTGCTGCATATGGATTGAATCCCACAGCTTTAACTTCATATCCAGTTGTTGTTCTCTCTAATATTATATAAATAACAATTGCCGCAACGATGGCTATTAAAATACTAGAAGGAATGGTAGATGCTTGGACTGTTAACAGTGGAGGAAGTTGAGCACTTTCTGCAATTTCAGGGGATTTTGGAACGCCTGCACCTACAGCAAATGGTCCGGCTACCAGATAATTGGTAATATGATAAGCTATCCAGTTCAACATAATGGTAGTTATAACTTCGTGGGCACCTGTTTGAGCTTTAAGCCACCCTGCTATAGAGGCCCAAAAGGCTCCTCCAGCCATCCCTGCCAGAATAGTCAAAGGTATTGCTATAGCAGAAGGGACATTACCTAAGCTCAGTCCTACCGCTACCGCCATTATCCCACCCATAGCCATTTGACCTTCCGCACCTATATTGAATACTCCTGCTCTGAATCCAAATCCTACAGCCAAACCAGTTAGTAACAAACTTGTCATTTTTGTTATATTGTCCGCCCAGGAAAGCCTGCTACCAACTGCGCCTTTAATCATAGCTCCATAGGCTTTTAAGGGGTTTTGGCCTATGGCTAAAATTATAATTGCTGCAATTAAAAGTGAAACTACAACCGCTAAAAAAGGAACTAGAAAAGACATCCATCTTGATTTCATAAGTTTTGAGGAAGAAGTCACTTTATTAGCGCCTCCTATTTATAGACTTTTAATTTCTCCAGCCTCTTCCATTAATTTTACTTCATCTAAACTCTTTCCTGCCATCATTAAACCGATCTCTTCGATTGTTAATTGACCATTTTCAAATTCACCCATGGATTTTCCTTCATACATAACCATTATTCTATCAGATAGAGACAAGATTTCGTCGAGTTCCATAGATATAAGTAAAATAGCAACTCCTTCTTGCCTCAAGTGTATCAATTCTTTGTGAACATATTCTATTGCTCCCACGTCTAATCCTCTTGTTGGTTGAGAAACAACTATAAATGTTGGTGAAGTGCCAATTTCTCGCGCTATGATAACTTTTTGTTGGTTTCCACCCGATAAGTTTCCTGTATATATATCAATCTCAGGTGGTCTAACGTCAAATTTTTCAATGAGATCTTTGGAGAAATCCCTTATACCATCAAATTTTAGGAATCCTCTTTCTGAAAATTGTGGTTTGTCATGAGAACCTAAAATTAGGTTAAAATAATTTGGGAATTCATGAACCATACCTCTTTTTTGTCTATCTTCAGGTATGTGAGCTATGCCTAGCTCTCTTAATTCTTTCACAGATAAATTACTGACCTCTTTCCCTTGAAAATAGTACTTGCCTCTTTCTATTTTTCTGAGCCCAGTTAAGGCCTCGGCGAGTTCAGACTGTCCATTTCCTGCTACTCCTGCGATCCCTAGAATCTGGTTTTTTCTAACTTCAAAGGTAATACCTCTTACGGCATCTAACTTTCTATTGTCTTTTACCCATAAATTTTCAACTTTCACAAGTACTTCTCCTGGTTCTATACCTGGTCGATCTATACTTAGAACAACTTCTCTTCCAACCATCATATTAGCCAATTCTTTTTCGTTTGTCTCTGAAGTTTTAACGTTACCCGTAACCTTCCCAAGTCTCATAACGGTAATATTATCGCTTATCTCCAGCACTTCTTTCAATTTATGGCTAATGAAAATAATAGTCTTACCATCTTTTTTGAGACTTCTCAATATTTCAAAGAGCTCTTGAGTTTCTTGGGGGGTTAAAACTGCTGTTGGTTCGTCGAGAATTAAAATGTCCGCTCCACGATAAAGTGTTTTAATTATTTCGACTCTCTGTTGCATTCCTACAGGAATATCTTCGATCTTTGCTTCTACATCTACTTTGAGTCCATACTTTCCTGACAATTCCTCAACATCTTTTTTGGCTTTTTTAAAATTAAAAATAACTCCCCTTGTGGGTTCGTTTCCTAAAACAACGTTTTCCGCAACTGATAAATTTTCAACCAGCATAAAATGTTGATGAACCATGCCTATACCATTGTCTATAGCATCAGAAGGGCCTTTGATATCAACTTTTTTTCCTTTTATGTAAATCTCGCCGCTTGTGGGTTGGTACAAACCATAGAGTTGATTCATCAAAGTGGTTTTTCCAGCGCCATTCTCACCGATTAGTGCATGAATCTCTCCTTTTTTTACTTTAAAGGTAACTTTATCATTTGCAACAACCCTGGGAAATATTTTAGTTATTTCTTTCATGTATACTGCATAGTCATTTAACTCTTCATGGATATTTTCTGTTTGAGGCATCTGCAACCTCCTTTCAACTTCAGGAATAAAAGTTTTAACAAACTTTGATAAATAATCTACAAAATAGGCGGGATTTTATCCCGCCTCATATTTGCAATAAATGAGTAAATTAGAATGGAAAAACTATATTACTTGCATTAAAGGAACCTAATTCAGCTTCGCTTTGAGGGATATTGATTTTTCCTTCCTTGGCAAGTGATTGTAAATATGCCAATTCTGCTATTACTTCGTTTGGTATAAGTCCCTTGGTATATTTCATTGGAGATATTCCAACACCGTCATCGACTATACCTAAGTTGTTATGTCCAGATTGAAAATATCTTGCTGACAAAGCTGAGTTGATACCATCAAAAGTTGCTACATCGATCTTTTTTGTGATACTAAGTAAAACATAACCAGGTGCCATATAATCTTGATCAACATCGACTCCTATTGCGAAGTAACCCTCACCTTTTTCATAATATTTATCTATAACCTGTTGTAGAGGCGCATTTGCTGGTAAACCGTAGAAAGACATTCCTTTTTCTTTTGCTGCGTCGATGACACCATTACCTGTTGCACCAGCACATGCAAAGACGATATCTGCGCCGTTGTCGTATTGAGAAAGGGTTAACTGTTTGCCCTTTGCAGGGTCTTCAAAACTGGCAGCGTACCCGATTAAAACTTGGACATTGGAACCATGGATTTGATTGTAGGCTTCAACTCCTGCTCTGTAACCTATTTCATATCTTTTGACCGGGGGTATTTCTATTCCACCAACGAAACCTATCTTACCTGTTTTGGTCATGGCAGCCGCTACGTATCCACCTAAGAAGCCTGCCTCATGTTCTTTGAAGGTGTAAAGGGCTAAATTGTTTGGGACCGTTTGACCTGGAGATGGTTCTATATCTATTCCTATGAAAAATGTATCTGGATATTGAGCGGAGATATTGAATAAGGCATCTGCCATCATAAATCCAACTCCAATTACTACATCTCCTCTTTGAGCTGCGTTGGTTAGATTTGGAATATAATCAGTTTGTTCCTTGGAAATGATTATTTCTCCCTCAACATTTGGAAGTTGATCCATAGCCATTTGAACTCCAGCCCATGTTCCGTCGTTGAAAGACTTGTCTCCCAAACCACCCACATCAGTTACCATAATAACTTTTAAAGCGAAAGAACTTACAAACATTAAACTGATTAAACTAAGAACTAGCAACTTTTTCATGTTTTCCTACCTCCTTTGGGTAAATTTACTTGTTTTTTTGAAAGTAAAAGTTTCTAACAAACAACAGAGAAGTTAAAAGTAATAAAATTATTCCAAATATATAGTTTATAGTGTAGTCAACAGTGTGAATACTAGGATAGCCAGTTTGGCTGAAAACCTGAAGGGGAGTTACTTGTATGAAGCTAAGAATGCTTATTATATACATAGATATTAAAGAAACAAATTTTGTGATTTTCTCTTCAAAAATGACAAGAATCGTTATACTTAAAAAAAACAAAAGAAAGATTTTTGTACCATAAACAGTGTTATAGGCTCTTAAATTTATTTTGTCGACCTTTTCTACGTCAAAAAAGGCTTTTATAGTGGGTAACAAGGGATCGATTAGATCAGTAGATTGAAGGAGTTGGTTTGAAGTTTCTATGAATTTAGATTCGAATTCTGCATCAGAAAATTTTAACACATCGTTGGCTTGGACTTTTAATGCGTCTAACTCATTATAGATATTTCTTTCTGCAATTTCTGATGAATTAACAAAGTCAATAACCTCTTTTGAAAAATCAAGTGGTATACTTCGGTAATTTTGTACTTTATCAATTTTCAAGCCGTCTCTATTTGTTTGAACCGATGATCCTTGTAGGTTTGACAAAACTTGTGAGTTCAAAAGATCAGCTAAAAAAGATGAAAAAGTTGATCTATAAAAAGTGTTGACTTTTGAGTATTCGCTTCCTAAGTATGAATTCAAACTGGATATAGTTTTATGAAATGGAGCATGTGGGTAAACAACAACATCGTTCAATAATTGAGCTTCAAAAGTGGAATTATCAAACTGAGTATTATTT
Source organism: Petrotoga sp. 8T1HF07.NaAc.6.1 (assembly GCF_016772115.1). Taxonomy (NCBI): domain Bacteria; kingdom Thermotogati; phylum Thermotogota; class Thermotogae; order Petrotogales; family Petrotogaceae; genus Petrotoga; species Petrotoga sp. 8T1HF07.NaAc.6.1. The sequence goes on along the minus strand of NZ_AUPG01000006.1, from coordinate 137,219 downwards.
TGCATCAAAAGATCGTAAGAATAATATGAGGGTACGAATAAAGTAAGCAACACCAAGAAAAAGATGGAAAAGTTTATAATTTTTTCTGTAAAATTGGTCTTTTTTCCGAAACTTTTAAAGAGCAAAACGGCTAAAAACAAAAACACAAAAGTAACTATATAGCTTCCATATAGAAAGGAAGATATTGTATCTTTTATAGGATTGTAGAAGATCAGAAGATAGACAAATTCAACTCCAAAAATACTTAAAGCTGTCACCCAAAGATACTTTCTTAAAAATAAGAAAGTTATAAGAATCAAAACAGCATAGATGATAATTCTTATAAAAGAAATATTAGTCCCAGTCTTGCCTTCCTCAATAAATATTTGAGTGACTTGTTGTACTTGGCGGTTGGTTTCATCTATTAGCGAATTGACATAATTGTAAGAGAGCTGATCTATCGCGATTTGGAGTGGCCTTCCAGTTATACCAGATTGTACAAGCTGCTGAATTCCTTGTTCTAAACTTTCTCTATTTTCTAATATTATCTCATTAAGTTCAGGATTAGCTTCCCCTTCATATATGTAAAATCTTTTATCTAAAATCTCAGCCTTAGATTCGAATCTTTCAATATTAGTGAAAGGAGCGGTATCAACAATTCCCAAAGAATATATAATAACGTTGCCAAAATAAGTTAAAGCATCATTTTCTAAAGATCTTGTATAATCTTGAACGGTTGCAAAGTAGGCTGGCATAGATCTAATCATCTCTTGTGTAATTTGTTCGCCAGAAAGATCGGATTGAACATACACTAAGAATCCCGCAAAAGCCAATTTTTCTTCAATTGTAGTTAATTGAGACTCTACATTGTCATAAATCTGAGAAAGATAAGTTTGAATATTTGTAGGTCTATCAACGTATTCAGCACTTCCTATCATTTGAGTTCTATAAAATCTATACAATCCTAAATTGTTAAGTTCTTGGAAAAAAGAATTGAATTCTTCGTTGGAAAGATTACCATCACTGTTGTAGGTTTGAATAAGCGATGTATAAACATCTCTAACTGCTTCAACATCGAGGGTGAAAGCTGTTAAAGAAAAAATGACTGTAATTAATAAAATGGCTAATTTCTTCATCTCTATCCTCCAAATTATGTAATTATTTAGAACAACAAATAAATGATTGATTTTATTATATCATTTTTTTTGTAGTTGTTCAACCTTGGATTATCTTAATTATACTTGATTATTAGTAATTATATCCTTTTAAAAACGATTAAAGATGATTAAGAGCTTTTTCATTAAAAAATTAAGGTAATTAAATGTTGATTGAGAAAATCTGATGTGGTAAAATAATCCTATAAAATACTTATAAGAGGAGAGATTGATATTTCAAAAAAATTTCATTTCTTAATGGTTCTATCTATTTTTTTGGCAGCGTCTTTATTTTCAGAATCAATTTTTTTAGAAGTCAACAATTTCAACATTGGGGAAAGAGCATTTCATATAGATTTGGGCAAAAATTACGCGATAATTGCCGATTACCAAGGTACAGCTCATTTTATAGATATCTTTACTTTAGAAAAAATTGAGTTTACACAAGCTATCTTACCTATGGGTGGAGCATTCGATGGAGAATTTTTTTATGTTATTGATAATTACAATAAAGAATTACTAAAAATCAAAAACAACAAGGTGATGCAAAAATTAATCTTAGATTCTAAACCTGTAAATATAAAACTTATAAACAACGAATTGTACATATTAGGCACAAATCCTTTTAAATTATACATTGTCGATTACAACCTGTTTATAAAAAAATCAATGGTCCTTCCTGTGCATAGCCCGTTAATTAGAAATATAGGCAACCAAGTTTTTATACCTTTATTTGATAATTTTCAAAACAACGTGTTTTTAACCGATTTGCTTTTTTTGATTCCTAATAATGATACTTATATTGTAAATTATAACCATATAGAACATCCTATAGATATTGTAGGATCAAATGGAATCATTTATATGGTTTCGTATTACAATGGCAATTTGTATAGGAATGATTTCAGAAAACAGCCTAAAATAGCTCAATTTGGAAGGTACACTACAAACATTGAGATATACAAAAATAATATTGTGGGCAATTCTCTCATGGGTGGTGTTTATTACTACGATCTCTCCTCTGGTGAAACCAACGTTATTTTAGATGATGTACCAATTAGTGATATTTCTGTTTCTCCCAATGGACAATACTTATTCGCTATCTCACATATAGAAAATAAGCTTTTTGTAATTGAGGGTACGAACGTCTATCAAACAATTGATACCTACAATTATCCAATCGACGTTGAGTCTCCTACTGATAATGTAGTTTTGGTACTTTGTACCGATTCTTCGAAGTTGCAGGTTATAAGATACTTTGAATGAGTGTTTTAATATCAAACACCGTTTTTTGTAATTTATCTTTGTATATATCAGAAATTTCTTTGAAATCATAATTTGAAGAAACGGTGTCGTAATAGATAAAGGGTATTTCAGGAGTGCTTTTATAAAAAAAGTTGTAATCTTCCTTTATGTTTTTTAGGACTCTTCTATTCTTAACATTGTTGAAAGTTAATGTTTGCCCAGCAAAAAAGATTCCAGTTAGAGCACTGTGTAAACGATCAGATATAATTATTTTAGATTGAGAAATTTCTTTGGTTATTTTATTTGGGTCTTTAAAAGGGAATTCAGCGGATACCTTGGTTTCTTTTCTAATGTTTTCAACTAATTCATAATTTTTTAATGTGTCTTGGGTTGCATTTATTACTAAAGTGGAAAGTGTATAATGTTCAAAAGTTGATAAGAATTCTGTTAAAAGCTGTAAATCATGTTCTTCTTTCAAACAAACTGATATTTTGTCTGTTTTTTTATAAGTATAATTTAAAAAAGGATATGGTCCTACATCTACACCTAGAGAGATATTTTTATTGTATTTTTTTGCAAAGACATAAGATGTTTCATCTCTCAAATTAGCGTAAAGTTTTGGGTAAGAAAGGATTTTCTTTAATTTTTGGAGGCTTCGTTTTTGGTTAAAAGATCCAAAACCTTGGGATAACAGTAAGATTGTTTTATTAAATTTTTCCCCCAGGTGGGCTATATAGTAATAGTACATAAAACTTCTGTAAGATGTTTCGGATTGAAAAAGGTTTCCTCCTCCAAAAATTATAACATCACTCTCTTTTATAGTTTTACGTATTTCGTAGAAATTGAATCTTGGAACAGTGATTATTTGAAATCTATATTCTTCATCGAATTCCAACTCGTTTTCAAGAGGTAAGAATATAATTCCATCGAATTTTATTTCATTTAATATTTGTAAGAAACTTTTTAACAATAGATCATCTCCATAGTTGCCGTACCCATAAAACCCAATTAAAAAAATTTTTTTCATCTTTTTTCCTCCAAATTAATTATTTAAAAATCATTATTTAGGAAAATGTTGTTTTTGAAAAGAAAAATAAAATAGATAAAATAAAGGTGGGTGAAAATTATTGTTTGATAATATCAATTTTCAGATTATTCCAAATACTATGGATGCATTATCTTTAAGGCAAAATGTGATTTCTCAAAATATAGCAAATTATGAAACACCTGGGTACAAAAGAAAGTACGTTGATTTTGAAAACGAGTTACAAAAAGCGTTGAGTGAAGATTCAGCTTTGACTCTTAAAGTGAATAGAGACCAACACATAAATAATACCTTATCTTTAGGAAAAATTCAACCAAATATTCAAATAGATAATTCCAAATCGCTTAGAGATGACGGAAACAATGTCGACCCCGATATGGAATTGGTAAGAATGACTCAAAATACCTTAAAATACAACACTTTATCCAGATTGACGACCTATGCAATCCAAAGATATGAAACAGCTATTAGAGGTGGTAAATGATGGATGGGTTATTTAAGGTTTTGGATATTGCTGCAAGCGGTATGACAGCAGAAAGATTTAGGTTAGACGTTATTTCTCAGAATTTGGCTAATTCAGATACAACTAGGACAGAAGAAGGTGGACCTTACAGAAGAAAAGCAGTAATCTTTCAAGAAGCACTCAGTGAAAGTACAAATGGAGATAGGAATTTTGGCGGAGTGAAGGTCTCTTCTATAGTAGAGGATCCCTCACCTTTTAGATTAGTATATGACCCTAACCACCCCGATGCAGACGCTGAAGGATACGTTAGTTATCCTAATGTCAATGTATTACGAGAAATGGTCGATATGATGTCTGCCCAAAGAGCTTATGAGATGAATGCAGCGGTTGTAAATTCAGCCAAAAGCATGTACAATTCTGCCCTTGGAATAGGCAGATAAGTAAGGAGGTGAGCATTGATGACAGAAGGTATAAATGGAATAAATGGGATTGACCCCAATAAATTAGCTCCAGAAAAAACTAAACAAGAAGATAAAAATTTAGACTTTTCTAAATTATTAAAAGATGCAATTGAGGAAGTAAATTCAATCCAAAAGAATGCTGATAAAGTTGCAGCAGATTATGCCGCAGGCAATATAACGGATATACATCAAGTTATGATTGCTGCAGAAAAGGCTTCTCTTTCGTTACAATTAACAACAGAAGTTACAAATAGAATCGTTGAAGCATATAAAGAAATAATGAGAATGCAGATTTAATTATGTTTTTTCTCCCTTATAAATATTATCAATTTGATCTTTAAATGGTTGGGTATTTTTACCCAATCTTTTTGTTTTATTATATTTTATTAAAATTTAAAAAAAGTTGATAAAAGTTTGTTATAATTTATGCATATAGTGAAAGGAGGTGATTTTTATGGAAGAAATAATCAAAAGTGCAGAAAAGTACATTGAGGAAAATCCTGAAGTAGATTTAGAAAAGTTGGAAGAATTCTTAAGAGGAATCTACGATGAAAAAGACGTTGATGAGTACTTTGCTCAGATCGGTGAAATTTTATCAGCGATGGAAAATTATTATGAAGATCCTTTAGATCTATTCATTAATGATGATGAAAAAGATAATAAATAAGGGGGAGGGCAAAGTTGACAAAAGAAGAAAGAAGTTGGATTTTGTACGATTGGGCGAATTCCGCGTATTCAGTTGCTATAACCACCGCACTGTTACCAATATTCTTTAAGGATTATGCCGCTGCTCACATGCCAGATTATTTATCGACTGCTTATTGGGGTTATTCATCTACTATAGCAACTTTGATAGTGGCAATTTTGGCACCAATTTTAGGGACATTAGCTGATTATAAGGATTATAAAAAAAGGTTCTTGCTTTTCTTTCTTTTGATGGGTGTTGTGTTTACAGCTTCTTTGTCATTGATTCAAGAAGGACAATGGTTTTTTGCCTTAGTGTTATATGTTTTATCAAGCATAGGATTCTCTGGAGCCAATGTTTTCTACGATTCCTTTTTAACGGATGTAACTTCAAAAGAACGTATGAATTGGGTATCATCTAGCGGTTTTGGATGGGGTTATATAGGTAGTACTATACCATTTTTAATTGGACTTATTTTTATCTTGAATCCTTCATTAATCGGCCTTAAATCTACTACTGCAGCAACAAAGTTGGCATTTGTTATCACTGCAGTGTGGTGGTTTGTTTTTTCAATCCCAATCATGAAAAATGTTAAGCAAACATACTATGTAGAAAAAACGAAAACTCCAATAAAAGATTCTTTTAAAAGGCTCTCGCAATTTTTAAAGAATATGAAAGGCAACAAAAATGTTTTTCTCTTTTTATTGGCATATTTTTTCTATATAGATGGAGTGGATACAATAATAAGGATGTCTTCTTCTTACGGACTTGATGTTGGACTTAACGCCAACGATTTGCTGGTCGCTTTTTTGGTGATACAAATAGTAGCTTTTCCGTTTGCCTTGTTGTATGGAAGATTATCCAAGAGATTTTCTACAAAAAATTTGATATATTTTGCAATTTTTGTCTATACTTTTATCACTGTTTTTGCTTTTTTCTTAGAAACCATTGTCCAATTTTGGATATTAGCTATGTTAGTAGCATCTTCTCAAGGTGGGATTCAAGCTCTTAGCAGGTCACTTTATGGTCGCATGATACCAAAGGATCGATCTGCAGAGTATTTTGGGTTCTACAATATATTTGGAAAATTTTCAGCAATTTTGGGGCCCTTTTTAGTAGGGATCTTCACACAAATTGGGAAGAGTTCTAGATGGGGAGTTGCAAGCTTGCTCTTTTTGTTTATCATTGGAGGAATACTTTTCTATTTTGTAAAAGAGCCTGAAGAAGCGTAAAATTATCGGCTAGAAAGGAGATGCAAATATGGATAGTCACGGTAGTTTCTGTGAATTTCTCGATCTACCACCGTAATGATTGAAAGGAGGAGTAAAATTGAAGGTTGAAGTAAAAGTTGATATAAAAAAATTAATAAACGAAAAGGAGTTTAAACTTCTAAAAGAGTTGTTAAAAGAACAAGAACCCGCAAAAATAGTAGAGATGATTGAAGAATTACCTCACGATGAAAAAATTGTTGTTTTCAGATTTTTGCCTAAAGACACCGCTGCAGAAGTTTTTTCTCAGTTAGAGAAAGATGATCAAATGGAATTACTTTCTCTTTTTAAAGAAGATAAGTTGAAAGAAATAATAGAAAATATGGAACCAGATGATAGAGCTGATTTGCTAGAAGAACTTCCTGCGAATGTAGTTAAACGTTTACTTGGTCATCTTTCCAATGAAGAGAGGCAATATACTCTTATTCTTCTTAATTATCCTGAATATTCTGCAGGAAGGATAATGAACCCAAATTTTTTGGATCTTAAAGAAAATATGACCGTAAAAGAAGCGCTTCAGCATATTAGAAATGAAGGCAATAAAAAAGAGACTATCTATACTTTGTTTGTGATAGATAACACCAGAAAATTGAAAGGTACAGTAGAATTAAAAGACTTGATTTTTTCAGAAGAAAATGAGATTATAAAAAATATAATGAATGAAAATCCTATCTATTCAACCGTTTACGATGATGAAGAAGAAGTCGCAAGGATCATGCAAGATTATGATCTTTTAGCTATTCCTGTTACAGATAGTGAAAAAAGGTTGGTAGGAATAATAACCATTGACGATATCGTGGATGTTTTAGAAGAATCAGCCACAGAAGATATCCAAAAAATGGCAGCAGTAGGAGTAACAGAGACTTCTTATTTTCATACTTCCATTTGGGGGCTGGTTAAAAGCAGAGTAATTTGGCTTGGTGCCTTGCTACTTTTTGAGAGTATCGCTGTCTTTGTAATTGAGGGATTTTCAGATGTCTTACAGAAAATTACTGTATTAGCAGCATTTATGCCAACTATTAACGCTATAGGAGGAAATACTGGGAGTCAAATGTCCGCTATAGTAATTAGGTCAATGGCAGTTGGAGATATTGAAGAGGATGATTTTAAAAAGGTATTAGGAAAAGAGTTGTTTTCTGGTGTAATTTTAGGTATAATTTTAGGAATAATCATGTTTTTACGGTCAATAGTGAATACTAGAGAACCATTGATTATGTTGAGTTTATCTTTATCTATAATTATAGTAGTTATGATTTCAAATCTTTTAGGAGCCATACTACCTTTTCTTGCCAAAAAGATACATTTAGATCCTGCTTTGATCTCTGGACCATTTATTTCTACTTTGATGGATATACTAAGTATGTTTTTTTATTTTTCTATTTCCGCGTTACTTCTTAAAGATTTGTTATGAATAACAAACAACAAAAAAGTGAATTAGAACTTGATGGAAGGAACTGATATAATGAACGAAATGGATATTCAAGAGATCACCAAAAAAATTAAAGAATTACCAACGCCTGATTTTATTGTACAAAGGATTATTAACATAGCCAACGATCCCGAAGCGGATATAAATGACTTGCATAATATGATCGTTCAATCACCTGCTTTAACTGCAAAGATTTTAAGATTATCTAATTCTGCTTATTATGCACTACCAAAGAGAGTAACGAAACTTACGCAAGCGATAAATCTGCTTGGTTTCAAAACGGTTAGAAATTTAGCTTTAAGTATTTTTACTGTCGAGAATTATTTTTCCCAAGATATACCTTTTTTCAATACACAGCATTTTTGGGTTCATTTGATCTCAACTGGCGTCGCCTCAGAACTTTTAGCAAAATATCTTAATTCCCCAGATAAAGAAGAAGCCTTTATGTGTGGTGTTCTGCATGATCTTAGTAAGGTAGTGATGGCACATATTATGCCGGATGTTTTTGAGATGGTCATTAAAGTTGCTCAACACGAAAAAATTTCTTTTTTTCAGGCGGAAAATTTGTTATCAACTTATTCGCATCAACAGATTGGAAGGAAGCTTTTTGAAAATTGGAATATGTCAGACTTAGTCATAGAAACTGCTACATACCATGATAATCCTTTGGAGTCTAGTAATGAAGAAGCAAAAAAATTATTGTATATTGTAAATGTTGCGAATATAACTACTAATTTATATTTTTACGGCTATTCAGGATGCTTCGATATTCCTGAGGTTGATTTAAAAATTTGGAACTTTTTGGGATTAAATTATAATAAGTATGCCAGTTATTTTGAAGAATTCAAAGATATAATTAAAAGGTCCCCTGAATTTACTAACATGAAAGAAGTGTTCGATGATCTGGAGGTGACATCTGATGGCTCAGTATAGAAGAGAAATGCTTGAGTCTGAAATGAAAAAATTAATTACCCAAGGTTTTTCTCAATTAAAGGATCCTAGATTAAAAGACAAATTTATTGACATAAATATGGTACGTTTATCAAAAGATAAATCTTATTTAGATGTATATGTTTCATCTCTTGATGAAGATATTGATACCATCATTAATATTCTAAACAACGCAAAGGGTATGTTTAGAACTCTTATCGCAAAAAATATTAAAATGTTCAAGGTTCCCGAGGTAAGGTTTCATAAAGACGAAGGTATTGAAGCAAGTATTAGAATAAATAAACTAATAGAGAAAATAGAGAAAAACGAGGAAGGGAAATGAAAAGTGGTTTTTTAGTAATCAACAAGCCAAAGGGTATTACTTCTCATGATGTAATCAATATTCTTAGAAAAAAGTTTGGCTTACAGAAAATTGGTCATGCTGGAACTCTAGATCCCTTTGCTACGGGAGTACTAGTTGTAGGAGTAAATAAAGCTACAAAATTGTTAGAATTTTTTCAAAACGAAAAAAAGACATACTATGTAAAAGCTGAATTGGGAATCATCACAGATACTTTTGATATAGAAGGGAAAATACAGGAAAAGAACATAGTTACTCAGCAACACATCTCTAATTTGAAAGACATATGTTTTTCTTTTGTGGGGGAATATCTACAAGTTCCTCCTGCCTATTCAGCCAAAAAATATAAAGGTAAAAAGCTTTATGAATATGCCCGTGAAGGTAAAATAATTAATCTTCCTCCAAAAAAAGTAAAAATATATCAGCTTTCAAATTTTTCACAAGAAGGACAAGAATTTAGTTTCTTTGTAGAAGTAAGTTCGGGAACTTATATAAGATCATTAATCATGGATATAGGATATGCTTTAGGATGTGGAGCCGTTACCAAAGAACTTTGTAGAGTGAAAAGTGGTAAGTTTGAATTAAAAGATAGCATTTTGTTAGAAGAGGTTTCACTGGAAAAAATGTTAAAAATGGATGAGGCTTTAGATCTTCCTTACGTTAAGATTAATAACGGGCAACTAGTCATTAAAGGGCAGCAAATTTATAAAGATAATGTTTTAGAATTTTCTAATTTCAATAAAAATGATTACGTTAAAATATACGACGAAAAAGAATGTTTTTTAGGAATAGGTAGGGCTGAAAAAAAATCGACATTTTTAAGAACCCTTCTTAAAGAAGAAGAAAGGAACGATAGGATAGTAAAAATATATAAAATTCTGTACGAGGTGACATAAAATTGTATGCACTCACAATTGGGATCTTTGATGGTGTACACAAGGGCCATCAGTATATATTGAAAAACACTCTCCAACTCGCGAATAACTTAAGGTTTGAACCCTTGGTTTTGATGTTCAGATACCCTCCTGAAAAGCATCTAGGAGGGTTTGAAGGTCTCATTCTACCTAGTTGGCGAAGGAAACAAATTTGCGAAGATATTGGATTTAAAGTTGAAGTTAAAGATTTAGAAGAAGTATGGGGATTACCCCATGAACAATATCTTGAGGAATTGATGAAAAAAGGAGTAAAAGCAATAGTTTGTGGTGAAGATTTTACTTTTGGGAAAAATGCATTAGGCAATGTAGAATATTTACAAGCTGTTAGTCAAAGCAAAGGATTAGTAGTCAAAGTGCTGAAAGATTTAAAAAGTCAAGGAAACAGGGTTAGTTCTTCAGCTATAAAAAGAGAGTTAAAATTAGGTAATATTAAGACAGCAAATGGAATGCTTGGAAGGCCATGGACTCTTGAAGGTACAGTCTATGAAGATAGACATGTAGGATTTAAGCTTGGATTTCCAACTGCAAATATTAACGTTTGGGAAAAAGAGGAGATCTTATTGCCAAAATTTGGTGTTTACATTGTGAAAGGATATGTAAGAGGTCGATCGGGTTTTTTGTGGGGCCTAATGAACGTTGGCTTAAGACCAACTTTTGATGAATACAAAAAGACTCCAAAAGTTGAAGTCTATTTTTTGGATTTTTTTGGTGATCTATATGGTGATTATATAGTTTTAGAAGTAATAGATTTTTTACGAGATGAAGTAAAATTTGATAATGAACAAGAATTAATTGGCGCTATGGAAAAAGATGAAGACCAAGCTAGAAAGATCATACAGAAGCATTATATATAGAAGGGAGATGAAACGTTTTGTCTAGATGGGATTTAACATTTTTTTATTCCTCACCCGAAGACTCACAAATTAAAGAAGATTTCGAAGAAAGCTTAAGGCAAATCAAAAAATTATATCAACAGTACTATGACAAACTGTCGAACCCTTCGCTGACTCCCCACGAATTGAAGAACTTTTTCCAAGAGTTTGAGAAAGTTTTAAAAATGCATAATTTTACTTACCAGTATTGTCACTTGCTTTATGATTCCAACACCCAAGACGAAACTGCTCAAAAACTCTATGCGATGGCTAAAGATTACGATTCAAAAATAGAAATGGAATCATCATTTTGGAAGCCGAGGTTATTGAAGCAAAATGAAAAAAAGCTTAACGAATTGATGTATGCCGAGGAATTGAAAGATTACACCCATGTGCTTCAAAAGCTTATTAAATCAAAAAGCCATATATTGAGTGAAGATGCTGAAAAGGTGTTAGCCGCTATGTACAACTCATCACGGGGAGGCTTTGAAGAATTATATGGTCGGTTAACAAGTTCTTATACTTTCAAGTTAGAGATCGATGGTGAACTTAAAGAATTAACCGATCCGCAAGTAAGGAGTTTAAGAAGAAAACCTGATGTAAATTTAAGACGACAAGCAATGAAAGAATTCTTTAAAAAGTACGACGAAGATAGCCTCCTATTCGAAAAAATATACAATTCTATCGTAAAAAATTACGACACAGAGGCTAGTTTGAGGAATTACAAAGAGCCGATTTCTATGAGAAACTTTAACAACGAAGTTGAAGATGAAATTGTGGAAACCGTTATAAAGGTCACAACTGACAGGACGCCCATGGTTCACCAATATTACAGATGGAAAGGTAAAAGGTTAGGGATAGAACAAACTCTTGCCGATATCTATGCGCCTTTGGCAAAAGTACAAAAAGAATATACTTTTGAAGAGGCACAGAAGATTGTTTTAGATTCGTATTACGAGTTTGATGAAGAAATTGGAGAAATTGCTGAGTCTTTCTTTAAAGAAAAAAGAATAGATTCTGAAATAAGAAAAGGTAAAAGGGGAGGAGCTTACACTTCTTATGCACTTCCAAATAGAAAACCTTTTATTTTATTAAATTTTACTGGAACCCTTGCCGATGTAAGCACTTTGGCGCATGAGCTAGGACATGGGATACATGGAACTTTAGCCTCTGAACAAAACATTTGGAATTATCACCCTCCTTTAACGATGGCAGAAGTTGCTTCTGTGTTTGGTGAGATGTTGGTGATTGATAAAATACTACCCACCCTTTCTGAAGAGGAAAGGACGGCTTATCTTGCATCGAATGTTGAAGGAATGTTTTCGACAATGTTCAGGCAAAATATGATTGCTAGATTCGAAATATCATCTCACAATTTGATAGAACAAAATGGAAGCGCAAGTTGGAAAGAACTTGCAGAACTGTATAAAAAAGAATTAGAAATTATGTTTGGTGATTCAGTAATAATACCACAAGAGTATTATTATGAATGGGCAAGCATACCTCATATCCATAGAACACCTTTTTACGTATACGCATACAATTTTGCTAATTTATTAGTCTTAGCTTTGTACCAGCAATACAAAGTTGAAGGAAAATCTTTTGCACCAAAATACAAAGAGTTGCTTAGAAGTGGTGCAAAAGATTCCCCGAAAGAATTGTTGAAAAAAATTGGGATTGATATCTCAAATAAAGATTTTTGGGAAAAAGGTTTCGAGTTTATAGAAAGGGAATTTATCAGCAAATTAGATTGAAGTAAAATAGAAACATTCAACACATTTTTAAATAATGGATTGAATCCAAGGGAGAATTTATTTTGGTTCCTAAAATTATAATAACTACGCATAAAAATGCAGATTTTGATGGTTTTGCTGGTTGTGTTGCGGCATCATTAATATATGAAGACTCTATTATTGTGCTTGAAGGAGAACCTCAGCAAAATCTTAAGGAATTTTTGAATATATATGATATTCAATACGAAAAAGAAAATAATTTTATAAAAGAGTATCAAGAAGAAATAAAAAACCACAAGGTCGAAAAAGTTGTTATTGTGGATACTGCAGATATCAATAGAATTCCAGAATTTATCAAATCTCTAATTGAACAGGGAACAGAAGTTGACATATATGATCATCATCCTGAGTTAAAGGAGCAAAATATCAAAGGTAATAATTATTCTAAAGAGGTAGGAAGCGCCACAACGCTAATTGTTCAAAAATTATTAGAAACCAAAATAGTTCTTCCTGATACCTATGAAACTCTTTTTTTAATAGCAATCCATGAAGATACAGGAAATTTTGTTTATTCTACAACAACGCCATTAGATCATCAAATCTCTGCAGAGCTATTAAAAGGTGGTGCGAGGATAGAAGAAGTAGAAGAGTTTGTCTCATTGGAAATGACAAAAGAACAAAAAGAACTTTTTGACAAACTCTATAACAATGTTCAAGAGCTTACCTTGGAGGAAATAACAATACATATTACTTATTCTGAGATCGACAAATTTATAGGCGGGTTAAACGTTATAACCCACAAATTGTTTGAGACTCTAACTCCAGATGTTTTGTTTATTGTTGTAAAAATGGGAAAAAGCATACATATAGTTGCAAGATCAAGGATCGAAGAAATAGATTTAAATAAAATTCTATCTTTATTTGGCGGTGGAGGTCATAAAAAAGCTGGTTCAGCTAAAATAAAAGGTCTTAGGATAGAAGAGGTTATTGACAAGATTAAAAAAGAGCTAAGCTCCTCTTTTACCCCAGTTTTAAAAGCAAAACATATTATGTCATCTCCTGTAAGAACCATATTATCATTTGAAACAGTGGAAAGAGCTCATGAATTGATGTTTCAAACAGGACATTCAGGCCTTCCTGTAATTTCTGATAATAAATTAGTGGGTATTGTAACTAAAAAAGACATAGAAAAAGCAATGAAACATGGTTTAAAAAATGCCCCTGTTAAAGCTATAATGAGCACTAACTTAAAGGTTGTTGATGTAGAAACTTCGTTGACTCAAGTAAGAAGGATCATGGCAGAAGCAGACATTGGAAGGATTCCTGTTTTAAAAGATGGAATACTTGTTGGCATAATAACTAGAACTGATCTTTTAAGGGCTACTAACGGAGTTTTTAATTTTTCACTTAGCCCAATATTAGAAGAAAAGTATAAATCGCAAAATCTAAAAGAAGAAATGGAAAAAATTCTACCGATATCTATTCTTAATCTTCTAAAACTTATTGGCTTGTATGGCAATGAGCTAGGGTTAAACGTCTATATAGTAGGAGGATTTGTCAGAGATCTTTTGCTAGCGATTCGCTCAAAATCATACGGTTCGAAAAAGGCCATACCTTACGACTTAGATGTGGTAGTAGAAGGAGATGGCTTATTATTTGGAAGATACGTTGCTAAACAATTAAGGGCAAAATATGTTGAACACCCCAAATTTCACACCTGCTCAATTTTTTATAAAAATGGGGAAAATAAGATAATAAGGATTGATATTGCAACTGCCCGAACAGAATATTACGAAGAAGCAGGAGAACTTCCCAAGGTTGAATTATCAACTATTAAAAAAGATTTATATAGAAGGGATTTCTCTATAAACGCTATGGCCATAAAGCTTAATTCGGGTTCTTTTGGGATACTGATGGATTTTTTTAATTGTAAAAAAGATCTTGAAGAAGGCAAAATCAGAATACTTTATCCTCTTTCTTTTATCGAAGATCCTACTAGAATATTGAGAGCTATAAGGTTTGAACAAAGATTTGGTTTTGAAATTGAACCTAACACCCTAACAAAATTGGAAGAAGCTGTAGAAAATGGATATTTTGAAAAAGTGACTGGAATGAGAATAAGAGATGAATTTGAAAAAATACTAGAAGAACCTGAACCAATGAAAGCAATAAAAAGAATGGGTAGCCTGAAAATAATTTTTCACTTGTTCGAAACAACTTATTACTCTCCCACAATGGAAAAAGATTTAGAAAAACTTTTTGAGGTTAAAGAATTCTTTAAGAAAAACTTACCAAATTATCTGAATAAAGTCCGACTATTTCACTTAGTATTATACGTTCTACTACAATACACGCCCGAAGATTCTCTCAAGAAAATTACTGCAAGATATGGACTACCAAAAGATTTTATTAAGAATTTAATGCAAGTAAAAAACGTATATAGTGAAATTTCTAAAGATTTTAAAGACAAAGAGAACATATCAAAATTGTCGTATTTTTATGATAAAACCTATGGTTTTCAAAATGAACAATTAATTTTCTTGGCTGTAAAACTTTCTGAAGAATTATTAGAAAAATACTATGAATATCTAATAAAAGTCGAGAAATTAAAACTGTCCATCACAGGGAAAGATTTATTAAATAAAGGATACGAAGGTGTTCAAATTAAAGCAAAGTTAGAAGAAATAAAGAAAAAACTCTTGAATTGCGAAATACAACCTGGCGAAGAAAAAAAATTTGATATAAATTTGACAATTCAATTTTTTTATGTTATAATCCCTAAAATTTAGCAAAAGGAGTTTTTTGAATTTATGACTAATTGTGAAAAAAATTTCATTTCTTATAATCAAATAAATTTAAATAACAATAGGAGGCGCCCATGTAGCCGGTGGATCATAAGCACCGGTAATGGGTGCTTATGAGGTTGGGAGATGGTTACTCTCCTAATTGATTTTTAATCCATGCGGCTACATCTTTTAAGATGTAGCCGTTTTTTTTAGAGTTTCTAAAGACAGTAAGTTCAAAAGAATAGAGGGAGGTTAGTGTATGGAAAGTACGGAAATAATGCAAGAAGGTATTGTTTTACCATTGGGTTTTAAAGTCTGGGGAATTCACTGTGGAATCAAGAAGCTCAAAAAAGATTTAGGACTGATATACTCAGAAAAAAAGGCTAATGCCTCAGCCGTTTTTACCACGAATAAAGTTAAAGCGGCTCCAGTTATTTTGAGTATGGAGAACATTAAGGATAACGAAATACAAGCTGTTATTGTGAATAGTGGTAACGCAAACGCTTGCACTGGTGTAAAAGGATATTCAGATGCGATAAGCATGGCAGAAAAAACCGCTCAGATCTTAAATTTAAAGTCAGAAGATGTATTTGTAAGTTCAACAGGTGTTATAGGTGTTCCATTGCCAATTGAAAAAATTTTAAACGGCATAGAATCATTTGAAAAAAATATTGATTTAACAAATGATGATCTTTTAAGTTTCGCACAGGCGATAATGACTACAGATACCTTCCCAAAAATTAATTCTACACAAGTTGTGATTGGGGGTAAAAAGATAACATTAACCGGGGTTGCCAAAGGTTCAGGTATGATTCATCCCAATATGGCTACAATGTTGTCTTTCATCATGACAGATGCAAACATTTCTAAATCTGCTTTGAATAAGGCCTTAAAGCACTCTGTAGATAATTCTTTTAATTTAATAACGGTTGATGGTGACACAAGTACCAACGATACGGTGCTTATTCTGGCAAATAAGCAAGCAAAAAACGAAGAAATTACAGAAGATTCTTCTGAATACAATTTATTTCAAAAAGCTCTTTATGAAGTAGTTGAAAATTTAGCTAAAAAAATCGTTATGGATGGGGAAGGAGCTACTAAATTTTTCGAGGTACAAGTAAAAAATGCTAAGACGAAAGAAGATGCTAAATTGATCTCAAGGTCTATAGCCAAGTCTAATTTAGTCAAAACAGCAATTCATGGAGAGGATGCTAATTGGGGAAGAGTGCTGGCAGCCGCTGGTTATTCAGGTGGAAACTTTGATCCTGATAAGGTAGATGTCTGGTTTCAAAGTTGTGTGGGAAAGATTCAACTTTGTCAAGATGGTCATTTTATAGATTTTAACGAAGTTAAAGCAAAAGAAATTCTAGGTAAGAAAGAATTAAAAATTATTGTAGATTTAAAAGATGGTGAAGAGAGTGCTATTTCTTGGGGATGTGATCTTAGTTACAAATATGTAGAAATAAATGGAGGGTACAGAACATGATAAAAGTTGAAAAGTTCTCTGATGAGATATCTAAAGCGGAAGTTTTGGTTGAAGCATTACCCTACATAAAAAAATTTGCGGGAAGTATAGCTGTTATTAAGTTTGGTGGTAACGCTATGAAAGATCCACAAATTAAATCGATGGTCGCAGAAGATATCGTACTTATGAAATATGTTGGGCTAAATCCTGTTATCGTTCATGGTGGGGGACCAGATATCAATAAAATGCTTGCGAGTTTAAATATAGAAACAAAATTTGTAAATGGATTAAGGGTAACCGATGAAAAAGTTATGGAAATAGTAGAGATGGTGTTGGTTGGTAAGATAAATAAAGAGATTACATCGTTGATAAATAAAACTGGGGGAAAGGCTGTTGGATTAAGTGGGAAAGATGCAAATTTATTGTTGGCAGAAAAAGATTTGTCCCAAGGGGATTTGGGTTACGTTGGTAAGGTAGTGAATGTAAATAGGGAAGTAATTTTGAATTTAATTGAAAAAGATTATATCCCTGTCATCGCACCTTGTGCAATTGGAAGAGATTGGAAAACTTATAACGTTAATGCCGACATAGCGGCAGGTAAAATTGCTTCCTCTTTGAACGCGGATAAATTTGTTTTATTGACTGATGTGGAAGGCGTTTTAAAAAACAAAGAAGATGAAGAAAGTGTGATTTCAAGACTGTCATATCGAGAAGCAAAAGACTTATTGAATTCTCAATTTATCACTGGCGGTATGATTCCTAAGTTAAAATGTTGTATCCAAGCCTTAGAAGATGGAGTAAAAAGGGCACATATAATAGATGGAAGAATTCCCCATGCCTTACTTTTAGAAATCTACACAGACAAAGGTGTGGGAACAATGATAGCGAAGGAGGTATACGATAATGATAATCTCTGAAGATAAAAAGTATGTAATGAATACTTACTCAAGATTTCCAATAACTTTGGTACAAGGGAAAGGTACAAAGGTGTGGGATGAAAACGGTAAAGAATACTTAGATTTTGTTGCTGGGATCGCTGTCAATGTTTTGGGCCATTCTCACCCCGTAATTGTAGAAGCAGTGAAATCTCAAGTTGACAAATTAGTTCATGTTTCTAACCTCTATTGGAATGGTAATCAAGTACAGTTAGCCAAGATGATTTGTGAAAAATCTTTTGGGAAAAGTGCCTTTTTTTGCAACAGTGGAACAGAAGCGAACGAAGCTGCGATTAAGTTAGCAAGAAAATATGGAAACACTAAATACAATGGGCAAAGATACAAAATTATCACGGCAAAGAACTCATTTCATGGAAGAACCTACGGTGCATTGACGGCAACAGCCCAGCCAAAATATCACAAGAATTTCGAACCTCTATTGGAAGGATTTGAAAGCGTAGAGTACAACGATATAAATTCACTAAAGTCGGCTGTTGATAAAAATACATGTGCTGTAATGTTGGAGGTTATCCAAGGTGAAGGGGGAATAAACGAAGCAAAAAATGAATATCTTCAACAAGTTAGAAAACTTTGTGATGAGAACGACCTTCTTTTGATTTTTGACGAAGTCCAAACAGGGATAGGAAGAACTGGAAAACTTTTTGCCTATGAACATTCTGGAGTGGTACCCGATGTGATGACCCTTGCAAAAGCCTTAGGTGGTGGTTTCCCTATCGGTGTGCTTGTTGTGAATGAAAAAGCTGACGTATTTACACCAGGGGATCATGGATCAACATTTGGTGGGAACCCGTTAGCCTGTGCAGTTGGCATGGCTGTGATGAAAAACGTTGCACAAGAATCTTTTCTGAATATGGTGAAAGAAAATGGTGAATTTTTCAAAAATCAATTATTAGCAATGAAGGAAAAACATTCAATAATTGACAAAGTTAAGGGAAAAGGTTTGATGATCGGAGTCAAGTTAGACATAGAAGATGGCAGTGATATAGTAAAAAAAGCTATGGAAAAAGGACTTTTGATAAATCTTTTAAATCACAATGTTTTAAGATTCGTCCCTCCTCTTATAATCACAAAAGAAGAGATAGCCAAGGGTATGAATATTCTCGAAGAAGTTTTTTTAGAAATGGGGTATTAAGATGAAAGGATTTATAAAGTTAAATGATTCTACCATTTTTGAAGGAGAAATTATCAGTAAAAAAGATTTTGGACAAGGCGAAGTTGTCTTTAACACGTCTATGACTGGATACGAGGAATCAATAACGGATCCATCTTATGCAGGAGAAATACTGGTAATGACCTATCCATTGATAGGAAATTATGGTGTAAATTTAGAGAATTTACAGTCAAAAAGACCCCCCATCAAAGGTTTGATAGTTAAAGATTACTGTCAATTTCCCTCTCATCACACATCTCAGTATTCACTTTTAGATTATTTAGACCAACATGAAGTACCTATTTTAAGTAAAGTAGATACGAGGGCCCTTACGAAAAAGTTAAGAATAGAAGGTAGTATGAATGGTGTGATAACCACCGAGAAGGATTTTGAAGTTCCAACTTCTGATGAGAATTTACTTGATAGTGTTTCAACAAAGGAAATTTATAGAATTCAAGGGAACGGTCCAAAAGTAGCCCTGATAGATTTAGGAGTTAAGAAAAATATAGTGAACCAGCTCAAATCTGAAGGATACGATATTTATGTTTTTCCATATAACAGTACTAAAAATGATGTAGATAAGGTTCAACCAGATTTAGTATTATTCTCCAACGGTCCCGGTGATCCAAAAAAGGCAAAAGAAGCCATACTTTTAGCTAAAGAGTTTATAGGTGAGAAACCACTTTTTGGGATTTGTTTGGGTCATCAAATAATCTCTTTGGCGTTAGGTTTTAACACTGTAAAAATGAAATTTGGTCACCGAGGTACCAACCATCCTGTGATGAATTTGTTGAACAATAAATGTTATATCACTTCTCAAAACCACGGTTATATGGTTGAAAAAGAGTCAGTGAAAAACAAAGATGTAATAATTACCTACATCAATTTGAATGATCAAAGTATCGAGGGAATCATGCACAAAAAGTATCCCATTTTTACTGTCCAATTTCATCCAGAAGGTGGTCCTGGGGTTCACGATACAACTTTTATTTTTAGAAAAATCAAAGATTTAATCAATAGAAACTAAGAGCATACTTCCGGGGAGGTCAACAATGCCAAAAAAACGTGAAATAAAAAATGTTTTAGTTATAGGTTCTGGACCAATAATAATAGGTCAAGCAGCAGAATTCGATTATTCAGGAACCCAAGCTTGTAAATCTTTAAAAGAAGAAGGATGTAAAGTAATATTGGTAAACAACAATCCTGCAACTATTATGACTGATACAGAAATAGCAGATGTAGTTTATATGGAAAACCTTGAAATGGATACTTTAATTTCCATTATAGAAAAAGAAAAACCGGATGGGATTTTAGGAACACTTGGAGGACAAACAGCCTTAAATCTAATTATCCAATTAAAGGATAGTGGAATTATCGATAAATACGATATTCAAGAATTGGGAACATCGGTTGAATCCATAAAAATAGCAGAAAGTAGAGAATTATTTAAAAGAAAAATGCAAGAAATTGAAGAACCTATCGCTGAAAGCCTCACGGTGTCGACAGTATCCGAAGCCATAAATTTTGCTAACAAAGTTGGGTATCCTTTGATAATACGCCCAGCATACACTTTAGGAGGAACAGGTGGTGGATTTGCTTACAACGAAGAGGAGTTAATAGAATTTGTAGAGAATGGGTTGAAAAAGAGCATGATGAAAGAGGTCTTAATAGAAAGATCCTTATTGGGTTGGAAAGAGATCGAATACGAATTGGTTAGGGATTCTTTTGATAATTGCATCACCGTATGTAATATGGAAAATTTTGATCCTGTAGGAATTCACACCGGAGATAGTATAGTTGTTGCACCTTCTCAAACGTTGACAGATCAAGAACATCAAATGTTAAGGGACTCATCCATTAAGATAATAAAAGCTTTAAAGATAGAAGGTGCTTGCAATATTCAATTTGCCCTCAATCCTTATAACGAAGAATATCGAGTTATTGAAGTGAATCCTCGTTTGAGTAGATCCAGTGCCTTAGCGTCCAAAGCAACGGGGTATCCTATAGCAAAAATTGCTACAAAAATCGCAATAGGATTTTCTTTGGATGAGATAAAAAATCCCGTTACTGGAAAAACAACAGCTTTTTTTGAACCATCTTTAGATTATGTTGTCACAAAGATCCCCCGCTGGCCTTTTGATAAGTTTTATCAAGCTGATAAAAAGATAGGTACACAAATGAAATCCACTGGTGAAACGATGGCTATTGGACGTACCTTTGAAAGTTCTTTATTAAAGGCGGTACGCTCTCTTGATATGAAAATTAAAGGCTTGAGAATTAAAGAGGTTCAAAAAGAGAGCGATGAAGAATTAGTAGAACATTTACAAATTCCGAACGAAAAAAGATTGTTTCATATTGCCGAAGCACTTAGAAGAGGTTATAAGGTTTTTGATATTCATAGATTAACCTTCATAGACGAATGGTTTTTAGAAAAAATAAAAAACATCGTCGATTTTGAAAATACTATTAGATTCTCCCAATTGAATTACGACCTATTACTTGAAGCAAAGGGTCTTGGCTTTTCAGACCAAGAAATATCTGAATTAAACGGGTTACAAGAAGATCAAGTTAGAGAATTGAGAAAAACCTATGCTATTACTCCGTCATACAAAATGGTTGACACATGTGCAGCGGAGTTTGATTCAGTAACACAATATCTCTACTCAACTTATGGTGAAGAGGACGAAATAGAGGTTCACAAGGACATAAAAAAAGTCATAGTTATAGGTGGAGGACCGATAAGGATCGGACAAGGGGTGGAGTTTGATTATTGTACAGTTAAAGCTCTATGGGCATTAAAAGAAAAATGTATCAAATCAATCATCATAAACAACAATCCTGAAACCGTCAGTACAGATTTTGATACAGGTGATAGATTGTACTTCGAACCCCTTACTCAAGAAGATGTTTTGAATATCATAGAAAAAGAAGATCCAATGGGGACAATGGTCATGTTTGGAGGGCAAACAGCTTTAAATCTAGGTGAAGAACTTGAAAGACATGGAATCAAAATCTTGGGAACATCATATGAGCATATTGATTTGTGTGAAGATAGAAAAAGATTTTCACTGTTGCTAAAAGAGTTGGAGATCAATCAGCCTCGTGGTGGGTACGTTACTTCATTTGATGAAGCTAGAGAAATTGCTAAGCGTTTAGGGTTTCCTCTTTTAGTTAGACCCTCTTATGTGATTGGAGGACAATCTATTGAAAAGGTTAATTCCGAAGATGAATTATTCGAGTACTTATCACATGCTTTAGACTTATCACCCAATAGACCAGTTCTAATAGATGAATACATAGAAGGAGTAGAAGTTGAAGTTGATGCCGTCTCTGATGGAGAAAATGTATTAATTCCTGGAATAATGGAACATATTGAAAAAGCGGGAATTCATTCAGGTGACAGTTTTGCCGTATTTCCTGCCAAAACCTTGTCAGAATTAGAAGAGAAAGAAATTGTGAGATACGTTGAAAAAATATCCAAAGCGGTGAAAGTTAAGGGTTTAATAAACATTCAATTTATCGTGAAAGAGGGAAAAGTTTACGTTATTGAAGTGAATCCTAGGGCTTCAAGAACGGTTCCGATAATCAGTAAAGTAACAGGAATTCCAATGATAAAACTGGCAGTTGAAATTGCGTTAGGTAATAACTTGAAAGAACTTGGGTATTATGAACCTTTTTATCTAAAAATCCCATATACGGTGGTTAAAGCGCCAATATTTTCATTAGAAAAATTGCCAGGTGTTGAAGTTGCCTTAGGTGCAGAGATGAAATCTACAGGGGAAACTCTTGGCATCGATTTCGACTATCATAATGCGATGTATAAGGCTTTTAAAAGTGCTCATTTGGATGTTCCTTCTACGGGTAATGTACTATTATCATTTCCAGAAAAAGAAGTGAGTGGAAGTAAAAGTTTTGTTAAATATCTTCAAAGCTGTGGATACGAATTGTGGGGAACTACTGGGACAGCAGAAGCCTTCAAATTGATGGATATTACAATAAAAGAGATAGATCACCAAAAATCATTAGAGTTAGTAAAGAAAGGTTATTTTTCAATGGTTATTAATTTACCTACAAAAGGTAAAAACGTATCCAACTTTGGATTCAAATTAAGAAGAACGTCTTTAGAAAACGGCATTCCTCTATTTACAGCATTGGAAACAGCTCAAAAATCAATTGAAGCAACAAAGAATTGCAAAATCGGAAAAAATAATGTACAGTCCTTGAACGAATACGTAGGTTATTATCATAATCTACAAAAAAATTTTCAAATATCAAAAAGAGGTGATTTATTTATGAAAACCGGGGAAAAGGTAGTATTGGCATATTCAGGAGGGTTAGATACATCTGTAATCATACCATGGTTAAAAGAAAAGTATAATTGTGAAATTATTGCAGTATGTATTGATGTAGGTCAAGGAGAAGAAACACATGTTATCGAGAAAAAAGCTCTTTCAAGTGGTGCAAGTAAGGTTTACGTAGAAGATGTTGTGGAAGAATTTGTAACCGATTATATTTTTCCCACCTTAAAAGCTGGAGCAATCTACGAGGGTAAATACTTGTTGGGAACATCCTTTGCAAGACCTCTAATGGCAAAAAAACTAGTTGAGATTGCCCAAAAAGAAGGTGCAAATGTTATTGCTCATGGTTGTACGGGTAAAGGTAACGATCAAGTAAGATTTGAAGTATCTATTAAGGCATTAGATCCTTCTATAAAAATTATTGCTCCTTGGAGAATATGGGAAATTAAGTCTAGGGAGGAAGAAATTGCCTATGCCCAAAAGAAGGGAATTCCAATATCTATAACCAAAGAAAAAATATACAGTGTAGATAAAAATATATGGCATATAAGCCATGAAGGCGGAGATTTAGAGGATCCTTGGAATGAACCTAAAGCTGAGTTATTCGATATGGTTACTCCACCCGAAAAAGCCCCCGATGTTGCTGAATATGTAACCATAGAATTTGAAAAAGGGATTCCAGTGAAGATAAACGAAGAAGACCTTTCTCCCGTAGAGTTGATAAAGAAAGCCAATGAAATTGCATCAATAAATGGTGTGGGGATTGCAGATATCGTAGAAAATCGATTAGTTGGAATGAAATCAAGAGGTGTGTATGAAACTCCAGGTGGAACATTACTATATACTGCACACAAAGAACTGGAAAGCTTGGTACTTGACAAAGAAACGTCAAGATTCAAAGATTTAGTGGCACAAAAGTATGCGGATCTTGTTTATAATGGATTGTGGTTCTCTCAGTTGAAAGAAAGTTTAGATGCTTTTGTAGATGAAACACAGAAGGTGGTTACCGGTGTTGTGAAATTGAAACTTTACAAGGGAAATATTATAACTGCAGGATTAAGTTCACCATATTCCTTATACAACGAAGAGTTAGCTACATTTGGAGAAGATAAAATTTACGACCAAAAGGATGCAGAAGGTTTTATAAACTTGTTTGGACTACCTTTGAAGATGAGAGCTTATCAGATGAAGCATTTTGTTGAAAATCAAAAATACGACAAAACGACTGCAGGAGGAGAACAATGAAATTATGGGGAGGTCGGTTTAAAGAAAAAATTGCAGAAGACATGGAAATATTTAATTCGTCAATAAATGTTGATATCAGATTATTGCCCTACGATATAGAAGCGTCATTAGCCCATGCGGAAGGGTTGAAAAAGGCAAAAATTATTTCTGAAGAAGAGTTTGAACAAATTGAAAGGGCGTTAAGAGAAATAAAAGAAGAAAAATTTGAAGAGATTCCAAAGGTAGAAGATGTGCACACATTGGTAGAGCAAATATTGGTTGAAAAGATAGGGGATGTGGGCAAAAAGATTCATACAGCAAGAAGTAGGAACGATCAAATAGCAACAGATGAAAGGATGTACTTACGAAATGAAATATTCAAAATTATAGATTTATTAGAACAATTGAATGTCGTTTTAGTGGAACTTTCAAAAAAATACAAAAACAAAATTATGCCCGGTTACACACATATGCAAAGAGCTCAACCTATCACATTTTCTCATCATTTGTTGGCTTACGTGGAGATGTTTAAAAGGGATATAGAACGGTTGAAAGATTCTTTGAAAAGAGTGAATGTTTTGGTTTTAGGTTCAGGAGCTTTAGCTGGAACATCATACGATATAGATAGAATGTATGTGGCTTCATTGTTAGACTTTAAAGAGGTTTCACTAAACAGTATTGACGGAGTAAGCGATAGGGATTTCATCGTTGAATTTTTATCAATAGCTTCTTTGATAATGATGCATTTGAGTAGATTTTCTGAGGAGATAGTACTTTGGTCTAGCCAAGAGTTCAATTTTGTTGAACTGAGCGATGAATATTCGACTGGAAGTAGTATAATGCCACAAAAGAAAAATCCAGACTCTGCTGAATTAATCAGGGGTAAAACGGGTAGGGTATATGGAAATTTGCTTAGCCTTTTAACAACTATGAAAGGTTTACCCCTTGCGTATAACAAAGATATGCAAGAAGATAAAGAACCACTGTTTGATACAGTTGATACATTAAAAGTTTGTTTAAAGGTATTTATAGGTATGTTGAAAACGATGCGTGTGAACGAAGAAAAAATGGAAGAGGCTGTAAAATTTGGTTATCTCAATGCAACGGATTTGGCAGATTATTTGGTAAAAAAAGGGATCCCTTTTAGAACCGCTCACGATATAGTTGGAAAATTAGTTGCGTATGCTATAACAAAAAAGGTTCCATTAGAAGAGTTGAATATTTCAGAATTTAAAAATTTTTGTCAGTCGATAGATGAGGATGTATATGAAGCTTTAAATGTAAGAAATATTCTAAAAAGCCGTAAAACAATTGGGGCAGCCAGATGGGAGGAAGATGTATGAATGTAGGTATACTTGGGGCAACAGGATACACTGGTATTGAATTAATCAGAATTCTTTCAAAACACCCAAATGCTAAGATAACTTATCTGTCATCAAAACACTTTGAATCCCAATTAATTTCGGAAGTTTATCCAGGTCTCGACGGATTTTGTGATCTGATATTAGAGGGTGATGATTTTAAAAAAGCGGTTGTTACTTGCGATATTATATTTTCAACTTTACCTCACGAACTAACTTTCGAAATCGGTAAGATGGTAGTGGATGCAGGTAAGAGATTGATAGATCTAGGTTCAGCATTTCGTTTTGATGACTTTAATATTTTCAAAAATTGGTATGGTTCAAACGAAGACATAGAACAAATAGAATATGATAAATACAATAAAGTCTATGGATTAACAGAGTTATATAGGGAAAAGATTAAAAATGCACAAATTATCGGAAATCCCGGTTGTTATCCAACTAGTGTGATTTTGGCACTTGCCCCTGTTTTAAAAAATAGAGTTGTGACAGATAAAAACATAATTATTGACAGTAAATCTGGTGTATCGGGTGCAGGTCATGAACCTAAATTTAGTAACCTATATTCAGAATGTAATGAAAATACTAAACCGTATAACGTTGCTAAACATAGACATATTCCAGAAATAGAGCAAGAGCTATCAAAAATAATGGAACAAGAGGTGAAAGTTGTTTTCACTCCACATCTAGTTCCAATGACAAGGGGAATTTTAAGTACGATTTATTGTAATTTGAAATCAGATATAACCCTAAAAGAAGTCTACGATCTTTACCAAGAATTTTATAAAAACGATTATTTTATAAAAATTCTTAAACCTGGAAAGTATCCATCTACTAAAAGTGTTGCTGGCTCTAATTTCTGTCAAATAGGTTTTGAAATGGCCGAACATACAAATACTTTGATAATCATGTCTGTGATTGATAATTTAATGAAGGGAGCCAGTGGCCAGGCGGTACAAAATATGAATTTAATGTTTGGACTGCCTGAAAATAAAGGTCTTGACATAATAAGAATTTTTCCATGAACTTGATATTTTTTTGAAATTAATGTATAATTAAGAAAAATTTAAGGACCTTGATGTAAGTCTAGAGTTACAATAGACACTAAAATTGAAAGGAGGGAGGGTACGATTCTTCTAAATCTAAAGGAAAGAAGAACGTACAAAAGAACGTGAGTAACGTATATATAGTTGATACAACTTTAAGAGATGGCGAGCAAACTGCCGGGGTAGTATTTGCAAATGAAGAAAAGGTCCAAATAGCAAAGATGTTAGCAGAGTTAGGGGTTTATCAGATCGAAGCCGGGATTCCCACGATGGGTGGAGATGAAAAGGAAGCCATAAAAAAGATAAGTAAATTAGACTTAGGTGTATCAATTATGGGCTGGAATAGAGCAGTTATAAAGGATGTTGAAGAATCTATTGATTGTGGGGTTGATGCGGTTGCCATTTCTATTTCCACTTCAGATATTCACATCAAACATAAATTAAAGAAAGATAGGGATTGGGTATTAAAAAGCATGGTAGATGCCACAAAATTTGCCAAAAAACACAATTTGTACGTGTCTGTAAACGCTGAAGATGCCTCTAGAAGTGATATGGATTTTCTTATAAAGTTTGCCAAAGAGGCTAAAGAGGCAGGAGCGGATAGGTTAAGATACTGTGACACCGTTGGCATGATGGAACCATTTTCCATCTACGAACATATCAGAAGAATAATAGACGAAGTTGGTATAAATGTTGAAATGCATACTCACAACGATTTTGGCTTAGCTACAGCTAATACATTGGCAGGAATAAGAGCGGGTGCTAAGTACGCAGGTGTTACGGTAAATGGGTTAGGAGAAAGAGCAGGTAATGCAGCTTTAGAGGAAGTGGTGATGGCTCTTAAATACATTTACAAAAATGATTTGGGAATAAAAACTCACTTACTAAAAGAAGTTTGTGAATACGTTGCTAAGGCGTCAGGAAGAGTTCTTCCTTTATCAAAAACAATCGTAGGCCATAATGTTTTTGCTCACGAGTCTGGCATTCATACAGACGGTGTATTAAAGGACTCCAAAACATATGAATCCTTCACTCCTGAAGAAGTAGGATTACAAAGACAGATACTTATTGGAAAACATTCCGGGAGGAACGCTATTATTGCAAAATTCAAAGAATACGAAATAGATTTAACTCCTGAAGAAGGAGAAGAGATTTTAAAAAGGGTAAGATCCCTATCTGTTCAACTCAAAAGAAGCTTATTCGATAAAGAGTTAATCTATCTTTACAACGAAATGAGGGAGGAAAAGATAAAGGATGTCAACTTACAAAACAATATCTGAAAAGATATTCAGTGATCATTTGGGAAGAGATGTTGAAGCGGGGGAAATAGTCATAGTTGATGTTGATTTCATGATGGGGCAAGATGGAACCACTCCATTAGCTATTAAGACGTTTGAAAATGTTGGAGCTAAAAAGGTTGCCTACCCTGAAAAAGTAGCCTTTGTAATAGATCACAACGCTCCCAGTCCAAGTGAAAAGGTTTCTGCGTTACATAAATTGATGAGAGATTTTAGTAGCAATTACGGTACCAAGTTTTACGATATCGGTGAGGGCATATGTCATCAACTAATGCCCGAAAAAGGGCATGCCCTACCTGGACAGATCGTAATAGGGGCTGATTCTCACACGTGTACTTATGGTGCCCTTAATTGTTTCTCAACGGGTGTCGGTTCAACAGATTTGGCTATTGCTATGGCGAGTGGTAAGTTATGGTTTAAGGTACCACAAAGTATAAAAATTGTTTTAGAAGGTTCTCTTTCAAAAGGTATTTATTCTAAGGACGTTGCGTTGTATGTTATAAAGAATATGACCGCCAATGGAGCAACTTACAAGGCTGTAGAGTTTGAGGGCCCAGTTATTGATAATTTATCGGTTGAGGCAAGATTTACCATTTCTAATATGTCAGTGGAAATGGGAGCCAAAGTCGGTTTGATGAAACTTGATGAAAAAGCTGAAAATTGGATAAAAGAAAGAACTGATAAACCATTTAAAAGTTACGAATCAGACGAAGGTGCAAATTATGAAAAGATATACAAATTTGATGTCAGCGATTTGGAACCTCAAGTTGCCAAACCCCATGCCGTTGATAATGTTAGTCCAATTAGTGAAGTTGAAGGTATTCCTATACATCAAGGTTTGTTAGGTACGTGCACTAACGGAAGAATTGAAGATCTAAGAATAGCTGCGAATATCTTAAAAGGCAGAAAAATCCATAAGGGTGTTAGACTTATTGTGGCTCCTGCATCTAAAGATACTTTATTAAAAGCTATGAATGAGGGAATAATTCAAACTTTAATTCAAGCTGGAGCTACAGTAGTTGCCCCAGGCTGTGGGCCTTGTGTGGGTACACATAATGGAGTACCTTCAGATGGCGAGAATGTAATTTCTACAGCAAATAGAAACTTCAAAGGAAGAATGGGAAACAACAAAGCTTTCATCTATTTGGGATCACCTGCCACAGTGGCGGCTTCTTGTATTGAGGGAAAAATAGCGGATCCCCGAAAATATTTGTGAAAGTTAATTTTTAGAACGGGAGGATAAATAATGGAATTAAAAGGTTATTCTCATAAATTTGGTGATGATGTGAACACCGACTACATTATTTCTGGAAAATACAAATTCAATACCATCGATATGGATGAATTATCTGTTCATTTGATGGAGGATCTAAGGCCAAATTTTTATAATGAAATCAAAAAAGGTGATTTCATTGTTGCAGGAGAAAATTTTGGTTGTGGTTCTTCTAGGGAACAAGCTCCTTTAGTGATAAAACATGCTGGTATAAGTGCTGTTATAGCAACATCTTTCGCCCGAATATTTTATAGAAATTCCATAAATATTGGCTTACCTTTAGTTGAAGTTCCAACTGATAATATAGATGAAGGTGATTTATTGACTGTTGATCTAGAAAAAGGTGTAGTTAAGAATCTTACCAAAGATGAAATTTTGAAGATTAAATCTCTCCCCAAAGTGATGCTAAAGATTTTACAAAGTGGGGGTTTGGTTAATTATTACAAAAAATATGGTACTTTAGAATTAATGGAATAGTAGGTGATTTTATGTATACAGTTACTTTGATTCCAGGTGATGGAATAGGTCCAGAAATAACCTCTGTAGTGGTAGAGATTTTTGAACATTTGAAAGCTCCTATTAGTTGGGATTTAGTGGAAGCTGGAGAGAAGGTAATTGAAAAATATGGAACTCCACTGCCTGATTATGTGATCGATTCGATTAGGAAAAATAAAGTAGCCTTGAAAGGTCCTATAACTACGCCGATAGGCAAAGGATTTAGAAGTGTGAACGTTACACTAAGAGAACGGTTCAATTTATATGCAAATTTAAGGCCTGTTAAAAGTTTAGAGGGTCTCAATACTAAGTACAATAATGTCGATTTGGTTGTAGTGAGAGAAAATACCGAATGTTTGTATAAAGGGATTGAGTATAAGATTGACGATACAGCTTGTGCCGTCAGAGTTATAACAAAAAGCGCAAGTGAAAAGATCGCATATTTTGCATTTAATTATGCAAAGGAAAATAAAAGAAAGAAAGTCACAGCTGTTCATAAGGCTAACATTCTAAAGATTACAGATGGCTTATTTTTGGAAGCTATTAGAAAAGTAGCAAATGAATATCCTGAAATAGAGTACGAAGAAAAGATCATTGACAATATGTCAATGCAGTTGGTGTTGAATCCTGAAAAATTTGATGTAGTTGTAGCCCCAAATTTGTACGGAGATATCCTTTCCGATTTAGCTGCAGGTTTAATAGGAGGATTGGGTCTTGCTCCAGCTGCTAATATTGGTGAGGATACTGCTATCTTTGAGGCAGTCCATGGGAGTGCTCCGGATATAGCTAATAAAGGTATAGCAAACCCGATCGCCTTATTAAGCTCATCCATTATGTTGTTAGATTATTTAAAGCTGAACGAGTTAGCAAAAAAACTCGAAAACGCTATTTCCTCAACAGTTAAAGATATAGAGAGTTTAACCCCGGATTTAGGTGGAAAAGGTAACATAGAGTCCATAAAAAATAAAATTATTTCATTTTTGAATTGAATGGTTGGTGATTTTTTTGAAAAATACAATCAATAAGATAGTTATAAAGGTTGGTAGTAGCTCAATAGCCGATGAAAATGGAATAAATGTTGGTAAGATGAATAAAGTCGTTGAGCAAGTAACTGAATTAAAGTTTAAAAGAAAAAAAGATATAATTATTGTTTCATCAGGAGCTATAGCCGCTGGCAAAAGTGAGTTAGGTTACCGATATAAACCTTATTCTGTTACTGAAAAGCAGGCTTGTGCAGCAGTTGGTCAAGGTGTGTTGATCTCTAAATATCGTGATCTTTTTGCAGTTAAAAATATTAAAGTGGCTCAAATACTTTTAACGGCTGACGATTTTTCTAATCGTCAGCGTTATTTAAATGCATACAATACGATGAATGCACTTTTAGAAAATGATGTAGTACCTATTGTAAATGAAAACGATACAGTAACGACAGATGAAATTAAATTAGGAGATAATGATGTTTTGTCTGCTCAAGTTGCAAGCTTGTTGGAAGCGGACTTATTGATCATTCTCTCGGATATTCCAGGATTATTAAAAGATTTAGGGAACCCGAAATCGCTGATTAATATTGTTGAAGAAGTTACCCCCGAGCTTGAAAATCTTGCCAACGGAAAGAGTGGCAAACTTGGTACTGGAGGAATGAGTTCAAAATTAAAAGCAGCAAAGATTTCCAATGCTTCAGGAATACCTTTAACAATTCTCCCATCTTACGAAGAGGGTATCATCACAAAAGCTGTTGATAATATTGAAAATACGAAGTTCAACATCGGTACAACCTTTTTACCTAAAGATAAAAAGATGAGCAAAAGGAAAAGGTGGATTCAGTTCAGCTTAAAGCCAAAAGGAGAATTGATTGTGGATAATGGAGCTCGCGAGGCACTTTTAAAAGGAAAAAGTTTGTTAGCGGTAGGAATTGTAAGTTTAACAGGAAATTTTTCCATCGGAGATCTGGTGATAGTATCCAATAAAAAAGGAGAAAATATCGGAAGGGGTTTGGTAAACTATTCATCAAAGGAATTGAAAGAAATAATTGGTAAGAAAACCAATGAAATTCTTACGTTCAAAGACAACGTTGGTCCTGAAGAAGTAATACACAGGGATAATTTAGTTATAATGGAGGCAACGGAGGGATTTGAACCCTCGAATAACGGTTTTGCAGACCGCCGCCTTTGACCCCTTGGCTACGTTGCCAAATTGGCGGGGACGACGGGACTCGAACCCGCGGCCACCGGTGTGACAGACCGGCATGATAACCAACTTCACCACGTCCCCTTCAACTTCAAGTGTATTTTATCATATAATTCTTATTTTGTCTAGTCTATTCTTCGCTTGCTTCATCATCAGTGATGACTTCTTCTTTTTGTTCTTCGTTTGGGGTTACATTTTCACCTTCAAACTCTTCTTTTGATATTTCAACTATTTGTACTTTCTCTTTGATGAATTGGGCAACTTTTTCTCTTAATTTGTTCCACAGGATTTCATTTGATAGTTCGGGATTTGAGCTTATTATTTCCTGAGCGCGAGAGAAAGGTAAACCATACATAGTTGAGAAGTTCTTAATTTCTTGAGATAACTCCTCATTTCCTACTTTTATGTTGTTTTCTAAAGATATTTTTTCGATGACAACCATCTCTTTAATCCAATTTAAAGCACTCTTTTTGATTTCTTCTCTCAATTTATTTTCATCATTTTCAAATTTTTTTAAGTTTTCTTCGTATTTATCCTTGCTTTTTAGGTCGTTTATTGTCGAGTCAATATAATAATTTATGCTTTCTTCAGATATATCAATATCAACATAATTGGGTAACTCAGATAAGATATAGTTAATCACAAATTCATCCTGCCAATTTTTAACAGCTTCTTCTCCTTCTTTTTTCAGCATCTCTTTCAGGTCGTTCAATGTTTCTACTTCAATATTCAACTCTTTGGCGAAATTATCGTTCAATTCTGGAAGTCTTCTTGTATAAGCTTGTGCGATTCGCACTTTTTGAACCAATTTTTTGCCCTGGTCTTCTTTTTCTAATTCAAATTCGTCACCGGATTTTTTCCCGAGAAGGTTTTTAACCAGCTCTCTTTCGTCATTTTCTCTTACTACTATTTCTTCTTCTTCATTGGACTTGATTATTTCACCGTTTTCGTCTACTAAATCATAATTAATTCTTACATAATCTCCATATTGTATTGGTTCTTCTTTTGGATCTAATATTGCGTTGCTCTCCAGTAAATCATTCAATCTTCTTTGAACAAAGTCTTCAACCACTTCTTTAGATTCAGGGATTTTAACCGTTATATTTTCAAATTCTGTTTTTGTAATTTCAGGATAGGTGTGAAGTAAAACTTCAAATTCTATGTGTTCCTCATCTTGAGCTTTTGATTCAACAATAATTGGGAAGAGTAACTTTTCTTCTTCTCTGATTTTGTGATCTAGCTCATGTTCGGCTTCTTCTAACAACATATTATTGAAATCGGGACCTAAACGCAACTTAATAACCTGTTTGGGGACTTTACCCTTTCTAAATCCTTCAAAGGTGTAATGCTGGTTAATTTCTCGAACGATTTGATCTTCTATTTTTTCAATTTCATCTTTAGAAAATTTGATAAGGTATTTCTTAACATTTTTGTCTTGACTAAGTAAAGTTTTTTCCATGATTCTTCCTCCTAATTTTGAGAAGTTTTCATCAAAGTTCAAAGTATTATACAATGAAAGAGAGGGAATTTGGTTAATTAAACGTCAATTTTTGTTTTTATAGTGTAAACATTTTTCATAACTCAACTTTTTATTTGTATAATATTTTTTTGGAAATTCTAATTTATTTGTGATACAATATTTCGACTCGAAATAGTATTTAGAGGTGAAAGTATTGATTGGACAGTTCCTTTTGAAAGATATTCCAATGATTTATGGCAGTCAAAATGATATTTATTCTTTTATCGAAGACCAAATAGGAAAAGAGAAGCTTTGGATAGTTACTTTAAATGCGTTGATGTATATGGAATATTTAAAAGGTAACGATTATTCTAAAGCCATTAGTAAAGCATCTTTTTCTATTCCCGATGGAGTGGGGATTGTCAAATTACTCAAAAAGAAAGGAATTGAGACGGAAAGGTGTCCCGGTATAGATACAATGAAGTATTTGTTAGAATTGTCTCAAATAAGTAATTATAGAATATTTCTACTTGGCTCCGAAGAGGATGTAGTTAAACGAGCAGCGCAAACAATTGAGAAAATGTTCAATGTAAATATTGTTGGATTTCATCATGGATATTTTGATATAAATGCTGAAGGAGAGGTAGTTCAAAAAATTAATGATAGTAAAACAGATCTCCTTTTTGTAGGGATGGGAATTCCAAAACAGGAATCTTTTATTTTTCGAAACTATGAAACGTTAGAAGCAAAGCTAATGATGGGAGTTGGTGGTAGCTTTGACGTATTTGCTGGAATAACAAAAAGGGCTCCCCTTTTCTTTCAAAAACTTGGATTAGAATGGTTGTATAGAATGTTTGAAGAGCCCCATCGATTCAAAAAATTACCCGATCTATTTAAATTTTATATGAATTTGTATAGAAATAAAGATTAATTACATAAATTCAATATTTAAACGGGAAATTTCAGAAGCAATATTCAAATAACAAGTGTAAGATGCCTCCGAGAAATTATCAGAAATATAAGTTCCATCTTCTCTTTGATACATTCGCTCAACATTTTTGAAGTTCAAGTCCCCAACATGGTTTAATACTAAAGCGACATCCCCAGGTAATTTTATGTTTATCGCTGAAACTTCAGAGTCCACGTCGACTGTTGTATTATCTTTTTGAGAAGGTATTAAGGTGATCTTAGATGCAGTTGATTTGATTCTTACTTCTTGTGTTTTAATTTGTCTTAAATCAAAAAAAGCTACACTAACGTTCAATTTTGCGCGAAAATTGTAATTAATATTTTCGTTTAAATATACAGTTATCTTTGCCCGTTCAGGCACTTTTATGTTTGATACTTTCAACTTGTTCAAAATATTGACTTTAGAAGAGTCATATTCTTGTTTAAAAGAATATATATCATTATCAATTACAGCTTTTACTTTTACAGGTGTCTCTATCTTAGAAGAGTCAATAGTTACAGAGCTCCAGTCTACATCTGTTGATAAATCAAGTGTGTCACCTATAAATTTAGGAGGAAGATTTTCAGATATGATCGATTTGTTAATCTTTAAGTGGGGCTTTCTAATATGGAACAGCCCTTTAAATCCAGCAGCAATAATATAAGATGCGATCATCAATAGAACCAGTTCCCAAAAATTTAATGAAGTGGGGAACAAATCAAATGTGTCTAGCAACAGTATTATTCCAAATATTAGACTTCCTAAAGTTCCTAAATTTCTCTTTTTGAAAAAATTTAATCCGTATCCAAGAAAAATCAATGTAAAAAAGAATTCTAACAAGTTAAAACTAACAAAGAATTCGTTGAAAATAACTGATAAAACAATTAAAATACCTAATGCGACTAATATTATTCTTCCTAGCATTATTACTCCCCCCTGTCCTTTAAAAATTTTTCTGCAAGTTCTTCAGAGTAACCCAACTCTTTTAAAAGTTCTATTGCAAATGAACGTGATATTTTTCTCTCTTTTAATAAGGACAAAATCTTTTTTTCTTCAATAGTTAAGAATTCATCGTCTTGCGAAACATCTTCACCTTTTTCTTCTTCCTGCCAATCTATGCTTTTCCCCTGAATTTCTACTCCTCTAATACTAATATCTCCTGTCAGCACATTAATTTTTAAAACTCTTTTCTTTGGCATAGTAGAAGAATCATTATTTTGAACTAAATCGACGTTTGATCTTATAGATGATGAAAATCTGTGTATTGGAGCTTCTAAATAAATTTTCTCTTTTCCTTGAACTATTAGATCTATGTCACCGGAAGCAGTGTTTACGGTACAGTAAAAATCTTTATCTAGGGAATCTACGGAGATATCACCGCTCGCTGATTTAAAATTTGCTACTTTCACGATTGAATTTTTTATTGAGACATCACCGGAAGCCATACTTAACTTAAGATTTTCAATTTTAGAGTTTTGAATTAGAACATCGCCACTAGCCATGCTAAAATCACCATATGATATGTTTAGGTTGTGAATTTCAAAATCTCCCGAAGCTCCTTTTAAAATTAATTCATCCATCTCACTGTTACTTAAGTCGATACTTACATCCCCAGACCCGGTATCCACCCTTAAAGATTTCAAAGTTTTAGTTTGATTAGATCCTCTAATATCCACATCTCCTGATCGAGTTTTGATCGTTAAATAGTATAAGTTGGTAGAATCCAAGTCTGTTTCTATATCAGCTGAGGATAAGTCTAACGATATATTGTTAACTTGATCTCCTATGTACAAATTAATAGGTACTTCATGGAACATTCTAGAGAAAGAAAAGAACTTTGATAAGAAATCACCTTTTTCATAATCTATATCGATTGATACACTTGTACGATCTGATCCCCAGCTAGTTTCTACGTTGATGTCTTGATCTGCGTATTCGAGATATGTTGTTTCACCGTGGCAAATTTTTATTCTTCCATGAAAGTTTCGTGCCTTTATTTTTATCACTTTTACAACATTCAAATCAATCTTTTGCATTAAAAATCACTCCTTTTTATTTTTTGTACTTTTTTAATAATTCTTTTGCTTCTTCAGGGGTAATTTCTCCTTTTTCAATTTTTTCAAGAATTTCAAGTGTTTTTTCTCTACTTTCAATGTTTTCAGACTCGTATCCCATCGCTGTGGCGACTTCTTCTAATCTTGCTTTTGCCGTAGGATAAGAGATTCCAAGCTCTTTTTGTAATTCCGATAAATTTCCTCTAACCTTGATAAAAATCTTCAAAAAATTTAATTGTTGGTTTGTTAATTGAGCAAATTCCTCTAATTCAAAGTTACCAGTTATTTCAGTTCCACATTCTTCACATCGATATTTTACGATATTTAACTTCCCTCCACAAACAGGGCATTTGGATAAGCGGTATTTAGGCATATTAGGACCTCCTATTATTTTTTATGTTTTTTTATGATATTTTGATAGTCTTTCTCGTTATTTTGAAAAAATTATAACATAAAACTTTAAAATTGTCAACTTTTAATAAAAAAATTTTTATTTTCTAAATAAAAAAATTAAACTTAATGGTTTCTAATATAAATTTTAAAAAAAGGGATAGGTATTTGATATAATCGATGATATAATACTTATTAGAATAATCGGGATTCAAAGAAAAATTTCACTTCGAGGAGGTCCAATCGTGGCAATAGATTCACCAAGTTGGTTAAAAAGTTCTATAATTTATGAAGTTTTTGTTAGAAATTATGGAAATGCTGGAACCTTCAACGATATATATAACGATAT
Organism: Petrotoga sp. 8T1HF07.NaAc.6.1; assembly: GCF_016772115.1. Taxonomy (NCBI): domain Bacteria; kingdom Thermotogati; phylum Thermotogota; class Thermotogae; order Petrotogales; family Petrotogaceae; genus Petrotoga; species Petrotoga sp. 8T1HF07.NaAc.6.1. The sequence continues at coordinate 99,919 of NZ_AUPG01000006.1, read as the reverse complement.
TGAACGCATTAAGGCTTTGGGAGCAGATATACTTTGGTTTATGCCTTTTTATCCCATCGGAAAAGTTGGTAGAAAAGGTACACATGGGAGTCCCTATTCAATAAAAGATTACGAAGAAATATCGAAAGAAATTGGTAATAAGAGGGATTTTAAAAGATTAATAGACAAAGCACATGATAACGGATTAAAAATAATGATCGATATTGTTTTCAATCACACCGCTATTGATTCGAAACTAGCTGAAACACATCCTGAATGGTTTATGAAAGATCAAAACGGAAAATTAACTAGAAAGGTAGAAGATTGGAACGACGTTTACGATTTGGATTATGATAATTTAGATTTATGGGATTATCTAATAAATGTTTTAGATGGTTGGATTGATCTTGGTGTAGATGCTTTTAGATGTGATGTCGCTTCGCTAGTGCCTTTAGAGTTTTGGAAAAAATCTAGAGAACTGTTGAACCAAAAAAAGGAAATTATCTGGTTGGCTGAAACACTTGACCCGAAATTTATTCATGATCTCAGAACTAAAGGGTACGATGTTCACTCGGACTCTGAGGTATATCAAGCTTTTGACCTTACATACGATTACGATGGCTTCTATTATCTAAGGAGCTATTTTTCTGGAGAGAAAGATTTGAAGCATTTTTTTGAACATGTTTTTTTGCAGGAAACTATATTCCCAAAAAATTCTCTTAAGTTGCGTTTTTTAGAAAATCATGATAATCCTAGAATAGCATCCGTTTTAGAGGGAAAAAATAAGATTAAAAATTGGACTGTTTTATATAATCTTTTGCCAGGGGCATCTTTAATATATGCAGGCCAAGAATTAATGATGGAAAAACTGCCTAACCTTTTTGAGAAAGATTCAATCAAATGGGACAAAGGTGATTATGAATTTTTAAGTTTTTTCAAAAAAATCATTAAATTGACTAAAGAGATTAAATCTACTTGTAATCAATTCTCTCTTTGCGAGTTATCTGAGGGTATAATAATGATAAAATGGAATGGAGAAGAGGAGGAATACATTACCATTTTGAATTTGGAAGATAGACACGGAAAAATACCAGTAGATTTTAATTTATATGGAACAGACCTTATAACGAATGAAACTGTTTCAATACAAAACTACTTTGTGATCAGCAAGTTACCTATGATTATAAAAGTCAGGTAAAACAGCTAATAATTCAAATAAACCTTTGATTGATTTAATGGAGGTAGATGAATGGGAATTTTTGAAAAGTTCAAAAATGGTTTAAGTAAGGCGAGAAATACCGTATTTAAAAATATCAAAACTATTTTTTCCGGTAAAGTTCTCGACGATGATGTTTTGGAAGAATTGGAAGAGATTTTAATAATGTCTGATATGGGTGTTGACGTCTCTCATAAAATTTTGGAAGAGTTAAAAAGTAGGTATAAAAGTAATAACTCTCACAATGACCCGCTATTATTATTGAGGGATATTCTAGTGGAAAATTTACAGAAAGACGAAGTAGTTAGTGATTTTCAACAAAAACCCTATGTAATACTCATTGTTGGAGTAAACGGTAGCGGTAAAACGACAACTGCTGCCAAATTAGCAAAGATGTATTCTAAACAAGGTAAAGAAGTTGTTTTAGCTGCTGCAGACACATTTAGGGCAGCAGCAATCGAACAACTCAAAGAGTGGGGTAATAGGTTAAATACCACCGTGATAGCTCACCAAAAAGGTTCAGATGCCGCCGCTGTTGTGTATGACGCAATAACACATGCAAAGTCAAGAGGCAAAGATGTCGTGTTAGTAGACACCGCTGGGCGTTTACATACAAAAAGCAATTTAATGGATGAATTGAAAAAAATAAGGCGTGTGGTTGAAAGAGAAGTCCCAGGAGCTCCGCATGAAACTCTGTTAGTTCTAGATGGAACGACTGGTCAAAACGGGATTTCACAGGCTAAGGCTTTTAAGGAGGCTATAGACATAACGGGTATAGTCGTAACTAAATTAGATGGAACCGCCAAAGGGGGAATAGCTTTCGCTATAAACCATGAACTCAATATCCCAATAAAATTGGTGGGATTTGGAGAAAAAGAAGACGATTTACAAATTTTCGATCCGGTTTCTTATTGCAATGCTTTATTAGGGGTTGACGAAGTAATATGAAAGATTTTATTAGAGATTTTGCAGTCTGCCCAATATGTCAAAAAGAATTTTCTTTTGATAAAGTGGCCTCTACATCTATAAAGGTAAGTTCTTACGATCTCGATTTAAAACCTGAATATAGAGATGTTAATGTATCTCTGTATTCTTTGATTACCTGTCCCGATTGTAACTTTACTTTTCAAGAAAAAGATAAAGATTATATATATGAGTACTTAAATTCTCAAAATATTGAACAGGTAAAGTTGTTTTTGAGTAAGATAAATAAATTATCTCTTCCTGAAGTAGATAATTCTTCTTCAAAGTCTCACGAGTTTTATGCAACTCAACTTATGATAGCAGCCAATATTTACGCAATTTTGGGACTACCCAGTGAAGTAGTAAAAATTTTAATAAAATTCGCTTGGTATTATCGTGAACAAAATGAAGAAGAAAAGGAGTTAGGAATACTTTACTATTGTGGAAAGATAATTGAAAAGAACTATGAAACATTTTCAGAAGAAGATTATATATTTTCTTTGTTCTATCTGGGATATATAAACTATAGATTAAATAATAGAAAAGAAGCGGCGAATTTGTTTGATTATTTGTTGAAAAATTATAATAATCCTACAAATCCGTATTTAAAAGCTGCGAAATTTCTAAGGGGTGAACTAAAGTGAGGAAATTTTTTGGGATTTTTCTAATAGGTTTGGTATTTTTTCTATCGGGATGTACGGTTTTTCAACCTGCCTCTCAAGAAATTACTTTGCCAAGCGAAGACTTAGTGGCAATTCAAAATCAGTTGGATACTTTAAACGAGCGTTTAACTCAAATGGAAGAAAAATTTAATACTTTATCTGACGAAATTTATCAAATTTCAAAGAATAACATTTATGCTTTTGATATGACAAAAAGCTTAAAAGATCAGTACACCAATATCGATAGCCGAGTGGTAACCTTGGAAAATTATCTATACGAAGGGCGAAGCTCTGAATCTATTGATAAACTTTTAGATTTGGATCAAAGAGTTCAAAGCTTAGAGAATCAAATTAACAATCTCTCTCTACAAAAGGTAAATAATTTTACAAACACTGATTTGAATCAAAGAGTATCTCAATTGGAAATTCAGATTTCAGAATTACAAAATGTTGTGAATAATATTCCTAAGAATGACCAAACAATCCTCTTAGATACGGTGAGTTCACTAACGGAAAAGGTTAATAATTTGGAGAAAAGTTTTCAAAACTCTGAATTTTACTTTTTGGAAAATGGAAATATAAAAGAACTTGTGCAACAAGAGGTAGATAAACTCAATTTAGAAAAATATGTTGAAAATATAGTTGATTATAAAACTGAAGAGACCGTTTCAAAATTTTATTATCAAAATCAGAGCGAAGATATACTGAATATTAAATCTTTAGAAAATACAGTTGCTTCTTTAGATAAGGAAGTTGAAAATTTAAAATATGACCTTCAGAAGGTTATTACTCAACCATCAAATTCATTAAACGAAAAATATCTTGGTCAAATACAAAATATTGAATTGAAGATAGATGAACTTTATAGATCTGTGGGGGATGCAGAAGTAAGTTATTTGTTTGAGAATTCAAACGAAGTAAGGTATCAAGTGAAATCAGGGGATACTCTAATTAGTATTTCAAACGCATTTAAATTAGGAAATAATGGTGTTCAAATTATCCTGCAAGCCAACAATTTACAATCCACAAATATTAAAGTAGGACAAGAATTAATTATACCAGTGAACAATATTGAAGAGTATATTAGATGGCCATTTTCTAAAACATCACTCTCCGAGTATGAAAAAATTGTTGTACGTTTTGGAGAAAGGAATGCTGCAGGAATTTCTAGTGGGATAGGAGTTTTGGTTCAAACCGAACAAGTTTATCCAGTTCTACCTGGTAGGGTAATTGAGACCGGAAAGTTAGCAAATAACAATTGGTATATAAAAATCGATCACGGAAATGCTATTATAAGCGTCATAGGGAATATAAAAACACCATATGTTGATGAAGGTAAATGGGTTGATTCTAATACTTCGTTAGGAATTGCTAACGCAGGGAGTATTGTAACAGTTGAATTGTGGAAGAATGGTGAACCTAGAGACCCATTGAAACTTTTCTACGACATGATTGGAGAATTCCAGGCAACGTACTACACAGAATGGGATGACAAACTTGTCTATTCTCCAACTTTTAGGCTAACAAAGTCTGGAGAAAAACCAACATCGTATAAAACAATTGCAGCAGATCCTGATGTCTTGCCTTTAGGAACCATAGTTTATATACCTGAATTATCGGATCTTCCCAATAACGGTTATTTTGAGGTTCAAGATACGGGAGCTAAAGTATTGGGTAATAAAATTGATATATATGTAAACGATGTGAGATTAGCTAATAATAGTTTACAGAATCTAACTATATATGTAGTTGGTAGAAAATCAAATGTATAAGAATTATAAAGTTAGTAAATCTATTAGAAGCTTATCTAAAGGGTGTTAATTAATTGAGGAAACGTTTATCTTAAAAGGAGGAATTAAATATGTCTCTTACTGTTAAAAGCAGTTATGCTTTAAGAGCTTTGTTTGAATTAGCTGTATTAGCCGAAGATGAAGGAAAAGAGAAAGTACCTATCAGCGAATTATCAGAAAGGCAAAACATACCAAAAGATTTTCTTGAAAAGATATTTATAGAATTACGTGATGCGGGAATAGTTAAATCTGTTAGAGGTAAATTTGGAGGATATGCTTTGGCTAAAAATCCAAAAGATTTACGTTTGAGTGAAATTATTCAAGTCTTAGATAAACCACTTCAATCTTTTGATTGTATTGTTGGCGAATGTTCGTTGGAAATAGAGTGTGCCGTTGAATTTGTATGGAAAAGGGTTAATAATTCTATTATGTTAGAGCTGAGTAAAATGACTTTGCAAGATATAATCGATTACGGAAGAAAAATTGCCAAGATCAAGATCGCTGAAAATGAAGGAGGTAGATTAAAAAAATTAAATGTCTAACAAAAAAGTATTAATGCTTATGAGTGGTGGGGTAGATAGCTCTGTCGCTGCCTATCTTTTGAAAGAACAAAATTATCACGTTATAGGGCTTCATTTCAAAACTGTAAGCGATGTTGTTTTCTCATTGATCCCAGAAAAAAAGAAGGTTTGTTGTAGCCCTTCAGATACACAAGATGCACTAAAAATTGCTGATAAGTTAGATCTTGATGATTTTCAGATTGTTGATATAAAAAAGGAATTTAAAGAAAAAATAATCGATTATTTCATAAAAACATATAAAGAAGGTAAAACCCCAAACCCTTGCATGTTATGCAACAGGTTTTTTAAATTTGGGAAGGCTTTAGAAATTGCACATAGCTATGGCGCAGATTGGGTTTCCAGCGGTCATTATTTAATAAAAGAGTATTCTAACAAGTATTCTACCTATATTATTAAAAAAGGTGTTGATCAATACAAAGATCAATCATATTTTTTATCTTATATAGACAAAAATACTCTTCCCAAATTGCACTTTCCATTGGGAAATATGTATAAAGTTGAAATCAGGGATATAGCCAACAAAATAGGCTTAAGTGTGGCAAATAAACCTGACAGTCAAGAGTTGTGTTTTATTCCTGATAATGATTATAGAAGATTTCTAAAAGAAAATGGAGTTACTACAGAAGAAGGAAAAGTTTACGATTTAGAAGGAAACGAAATAGGAACACACACAGGATACATGAATTACACTATTGGTCAGCGTTCTGGAATAAGCTACTATAAAAACGCAAATGTAAAACTGCATGTTTATAAAATATTTCCTCAAAAGAATGTTCTCATAGTTGCTCCTACTGAAGAAATGTATTCTAAAGAACTAATTGTACAAAATGTCAACTTTTTTGTAGATTTCAAAGAAATAGAAGGCTTTTGTAGAGTTCGCAAAAAAAGTGAGGAAAAGCCCGCAGTTGTTAAAAAAATTGCAGATCATACTTTAAAAGTAAGTTTTAAAGAGCCTATATTTGCCGTTACTCCTGGTCAATTTGCAACAATTTATGATGAAAGCGGTGTTGTTTTGGCTTCCGGTGTAATCAATATTAAAGAAATGGGGGAAGTTTGATAATGGGAATTAGGGACGCAGCTTATCCAGGAAGTTTCGATCCAATAACCTTTGGACACGTTAATATAGTGAAAAGATCGATTGAAAGATTTGACAATCTGTATGTTGTTGTTGTGAATAATCCGAACAAAAAGTATTTGTTTTCTCTCCAAGAAAGGATTGAAATGGTAAAAAAAGATTTAGAGGATATACCAAATGTTATTGTTGAATCTTTTGACGGTCTGTTGGTAAATTACCTAAAAGAGAAAAAAATTTATAATTTAATAAGAGGCTTAAGAGCGGTCAGTGATTACGAGTATGAACTTCAAATGGCAAACGCGAATCATATGCTTTTTCCTCAGTTAGAAATTTTTTTTCTCATGGCTGATACTGATTTCTCTTATATTTCTTCATCTATGATAAAAGAAATTGCATCTTACAACGGAGATGTTAGTAAGTGGGTTTCTAAGTTCGTCGAATTGAAGTTAAAAGAAAAACTATTAAAAAAATAGTAATAAAACAATAATTTTCTTATTTTAATATTCAATTAATTGTGTTAAAATAAATTAGTTTTAGCCAACGGTTGAGATTTCAAATACTCAAATTTATTAAACATTAATAATAAGCATTAGGAGGTATTATAAGTGGACGTATCAATTGAAAAGATAAAGAATCTTAGAACTTCAACAGGGGCAGGAATGTTAGATTGTAAAAATGCTTTGGAAGAGGCTGATGGAGATATAGATAAAGCCGTAGAAATCCTGAGAAAGAAAGGTGCCATAAAAGCTGCTAAAAAAGCTGGAAGAGTCACCAACGAAGGTATCGTGTACTCTTATATTCATCATAATGAAAAGATAGGTGTTCTTTTATTATTAGGTTGTGAAACAGATTTTGTGGCTAGGACTGATGATTTCCACGATTTAGCTAAGAAGATTTCACTACAAATTGCTTCGATGAATCCAAAGTGGATTTCAAGGGAAGATGTACCTCAAGAAATTATCGATAAAGAAAAGGAAATTTACCTTGAAGAGTTAAAAAATTCCAACAAGCCTGACAATATTAAAGAACAAATTGTAGAAAATAAATTAGGAAAATTCTACAGTGAAAATTGTCTTCTTGAACAGGAATATGTTTTTGGAGAAGGGGAAAGCATCAAAGACATTATTAATTCTATGATTGCTAAGGTAGGAGAAAATATAACAGTGGATAAATTTGCAAGATTTGCAATCGGTGAATGATAAAAAGGTGGAGTCTTCCGCCTTTTTGCTTTATTTATGGAGTATAAAATTTTTCTTTCAACTATAAGGCTGCATGCTCTTATTTAAAAGGAGGCCCTATGTACAAAAGAGTACTATTAAAATTAAGTGGGGAAGCTTTGAGTGGTGAAAGTGAAAAAGGATTTTCTGAACAAATGTTAACATATCTGGTGAACGAGATCAAGAAAATCCACAGTTTAAATATAAAATTGGGTATAGTTACAGGAGCTGGCAATATTTTTAGGGGGAAAGAGCTGAAAGATTTCCAAATTCAAATGGCAGATCAATTAGGGATGTTGGGCACCGTCATTAATTCACTCTATCTTAAAAATCTCTTCGAAAAGAATGGTTTGAAAAGTATTATAGTTTCCCCAATTGTTAATTTACCCTCTGTATTGCCACTTAAATACGATTTTATTGAACAATATTTTGAAGCTGGTTATATTGTCTTATTTGGTGGAGGAACATCAAACCCTTTGTTCACTACTGATACCGCTGCCGCATTGAGGGCGATAGAAATGAATGCAGATATACTTGTAAAAGCTACCAAGGTTGATGGGATATACGATAAAGATCCAAAATTATTCGAAGATGCCAAAAAATACAATAATATAACGTATGAACAAGCGATTAAAGAGCAAATAAAAGTTATGGATACAGAGGCTTTTTCAATATGTGAAAAAAATAATCTTTCAATATTGATTATCAATTTTTTCAAAGAAGGAAGCTTGCTTAAAGCTGTTGAAGGAGAGAATATAGGTACAAAAGTCGATCACTAACAAATTCTTCTTCAAGCATGAGTTCTATTCGAGGTTTAACGAAATATTAAATAATAAATTTCTGGAGGTGTTTTTTAGATGGAAAAGTTTTACGATGAAATAGTATCAGTAAAAGCAAGAGAGGTATTGGATTCGAGGGGAAATCCAACCGTTGAAGCAGAGGTAACTTTATCTACAGGTGTAACTGGTTCAGCTATTGTTCCTTCAGGTGCTTCAACAGGTAAATTTGAGGCTTTAGAATTAAGAGATGGTAATAAAGATTATTACATGGGAAAAGGTGTTACTAAAGCCGTGAACAACGTAAACAACATTATTGAGCAAGAGGTTGTTGGATTGAATGCCTTTGATCAAGTAAACGTTGATAGAGTGATGCTGGATTTAGACGGAACAGAAAACAAAGAAAATCTTGGCGCTAATGCAATATTAGCTGTTTCTATGGCAGTGGCAAGAGCTGCAGCTAACTCCTTGGGACTACCTCTTTATAAGTATTTAGGAGGCGTGAACGCCAAAGTTTTGCCCGTACCAATGATGAATATAATAAACGGGGGACAACACGCCGATAATAATCTCGATATTCAAGAGTTCATGATTATGCCTGCTGGATTTAATTCATTTAAAGACGCCTTGAGGGCAGGGGCTGAAGTCTTCCACAATTTAAAAAATATTTTGAAAAAAGAAGGGCACATAACTTCTGTTGGAGATGAAGGTGGTTTCGCTCCGAATTTAAATTCCAATGAAGAAGCTATAAAATACATAATTAGAGCCATACAAGCTGCGGGTTACGAACCTGGTAAACAAATTTTTATCGCCATGGATGCCGCAGCTTCAGAGTTTTACAATGAAGAAACAAAGAAATACTCTGTTGATGGAAAAGAAATGAGTGCTGCTGAATTAGCCGAATATTATATATCGTTGATTGATAAATATCCTATTAAATCATTAGAAGATCCTTTCGATCAAGATGACTGGGAAGGTTACTCTGAGTTCACAGCAAAAGTGGGAGACAGGGTACAAATAGTTGGTGATGACTTATACGTTACTAATGTTAAAAGATTGCAAAAAGGTATAGATTTAAAGGCTACAAACTCTATTTTGATCAAATTGAATCAAATAGGGAGTGTAACCGAGACTCTAGACGCCATTGAATTAGCCTATAAAAATAATATGACCGCCGTTGTATCTCATCGCTCAGGAGAAACGGAAGATTCTTTTATTGCCGATTTGGTAGTAGCTGTAAATGCAGGTTTTATCAAGACTGGCTCACTTTCTAGAACCGATAGAATAGCGAAATATAATCAATTGTTAAGAATCGAAGACGAGCTTGGTTCAACTGCACAATATAGAGGCTTGAATGCTTTTTATTCAATTAAAAAGTAATAAATATTCAATTAAAAAGTAATAAATATTCAATTAACTAAAAAAAACCGGTGATTTATTATTTCACCGGTTTTTTTAATAGATATATTTGTTATAATACTTGAACGAAATTAATTTTATCATACAAAATCAATCCTTTTCACTAGATAATTTTTCTCCTCCAATTTTTCTATGAGATACTGGGTTTTCAATTTAAAATACGCAGAGTTATTCTCCAATTCAAAACTTATATAAATTTCCTTCTCAAAACTTTGTATATTTGCATCTATAACCCCAAAGTTATTAGTCAAAAGAATTAAATTCAACTTTTGGTTCATTGCCTCTTGCTGGTAATTTTTTGAATTGTTTTGATATTCTCTATCAATTGCTAAAAATATAGGCATCCCAAAGATAGAAAAAAACATCAGTGGTGTTTTTATTTCTAAGCTAAGATTTTTAATAGTTAGGTAAGAATTTAATGTTTTATCCACTATGTTATGTTTTATAGAAGTTTTGGATTCATATTTATTAAGTAAACTATTCTTATCTTCTTCCTGCAAGGTTAATAATTCTTTCATTAATCTTATCTCATTCTTAGAGAAAAAATCTAAATTATCCTTTTTAGAAATATAGGCTCTTATCATATCAACAATTTTGACCGCAGAGTGAGAAGGTGATAAAACGGAGTTTAAGTTATCTTTAAAAGATTTTAGAAGTGAATTTACTATTTTTTCGGTTAGTTTTTTAAAAGAAGTAAACTCGTGGGGTTCTAAATTATCAAATTTTAATTTTTTTAATTGTTCGTTTAAAGTTCGAGAAAACTCTGCGAGCCATACCGACGCTTTAATATTTTGGGTTTCAGTGAAGTTAGGAGATTTAAGGTTAACGGCATCAATATTTTTAAAGTTTGGAAATTTCAAACTTAATTTTATGCTGTCTTTTGATGCCTCCCCCAAATATTTCATCTTAATTGGAGCATCCATATTATGTGTTTTATCTTGAAAAGTTAAATTTACCCTAACACCTGTTTGAAAATTTTGAGTGCTTTGATTTTCTAGAAGGAAAAGAAAATTTCTAACTCCAACTACAACTAAATTATTCTTAGAATAGAGAACTGTTCCTACGAATCTATTAATATTATTTTTTTTAGCGTAATCGTATAAAAAGGAATTATTTTGAGAAAGGATTAAACTCAACAAATTGTCATACATTTTTATTACCTACTCTTCAAGATCATCAAACAAACCCATTTCCAAAGATTTTTTAACAGATTTATACCGTTTGATTTTTGAAGTAACCAACTTCTCCGAAGTAAGCAATTTCTCTTTCATCATTATGTATCTAACTTTATTGGGGGCAGTGAAGTACCAGTTGTTAAAAGACGAAGAATATTCAGGCACGTTTATTTTGTATTTTGTTCCGATTACCGCTCTTGACTCTATTTTTTCTATAGCTTTAATTTTTTTAAAATAAGTAATTGCATTTTGTGTTCTTCCAATGCTAATGTTCAAATTTGAAGCTATTTCACGCACACTGGTATGGGTAACTGTATGATCGTATCCAAGTCCGTAGCTCATGTTGTACAAGTATAAATATACCTTTGCAAAAGACGACGGGGTTAGTTGCAAAATATACATAAGTACCTTTTCTGGTATTTGAATAAAAGGTCTTACAGGTCGATATTCAAACAAATTTACGTTAGTATCTTTTTCCCCTCTCGTTCTAGGCATTAGCTTTTTTCCTCCCATTCTTCTTTACCTATAATTTCCGCGTTTTCTAAGGTGTATTCTTTTAATTTATAATTCCTATCGAAAGTGGCAGAAAGGTGTATTCTGTTAAAACATTTTGAGCCAATATATTCTTTATTTATTTTGTACTCCCCTGTATCGTAATCCGTAATAAAATCGTAGCCTTTTCTAAGATAACTTCTAAATTTCTCTCCACATTTTGAACATTTGAAATATATAACTAATGCATTTTTTTCATCGTAAAAAACATTGTTATTAGAGGTTTTTGAATTATCTGACTTATTTCTTTTAAAAAAGTTAAACATTACGACTGTCCTCCTTTTCGAACAATTAAATTATTTTTAAAACTGTACAATTACTTCTCAATCTATATTGAGATTATATCATAATTTATACGTTAAGTTAAATATATCAGATTATGGGGAATTATAAAAAAATAACAGGAAGTAAAAACGATTAAACCCATTAATCTATAAAAAACTTTACTTGCGAATAAAGCAAAACTAAAGTATAATTAAAGTTAATGTTTAAGTAAAAATCCTATTCATTTTCAAAGGGGTGATTATTAATGGGAGATAGCACAGAAAAGACTACGGAAGAAGAAAAAGGAACAGAAGTTTTATACAAACTTGAAGACAAACCTCCGTTTTATGCAACGGTTGTTCTGAGTATTCAGCACATGTTAGCTATGTTCGTTGGTATCATTACTCCACCTTTGATAATCGCGGGGGTAGTGGGCTTGGATCCTCTAGAAACGGGATATTTCGTCAGCATGGCTTTGATTATTTCCGGGGTAACTACTTTTTTTCAAGTAAAACAATTAGGACCTTTTGGTAGCGGTCTATTAGCAGTACAAGGGACAAGTTTTACATTTGTTCCTATGGCGATTGTCGCTGCAAACTTAGGGGGGTTACCTTTAGTCTTAGGTATGGCACTTATTACGTCCCCGGTTGAGATGATTTTGAGTCGGTTTTTAGCTCAAACTCGCAAGATATTCCCTCCTGTAGTTTCTGGTACAGTTGTAATGTTAATAGGTTTAGGGTTGATAGAAACAGCCATAACCGACATTGGTGGAGGAGTTGGAGCTATTGATTTTGGGAATGTGCAAAATTTAGCCATAGCTTTGTTCGTATTAATAATCATAGTGATTGCAAATATATATGGCAAAGGCATCATAAAAGCTGGGGCGGTGGCTATTGGTTTAGTTGCAGGATATCTGGTTGCAATACCGTTGGGTATGGTGGATTTTGCTCCGATTGTAGAAGCTGGATGGGTAACAGTCCCTATCCCATTTAAATATGGGCTATCATTTAATTGGGCACTTATCATTCCTTGGATTTTAGCATATATTATTACTACAATTGAAACAGTAGGTGATTTGACAGCTATTGCTGAAGTTAGTGGCGAACCAATTGAAGGCAAAATTCACGATGAAAGATTAAAAAGAGGAGTTTTATTGGACGGTGTAGGGAGTGCTTTAGCAGCTGTTTTTAATACTCTTCCTAACACAACTTTCAGTCAAAATACTGGAGTTATTCAATTTAGTAAAATTTCTAGTCGAGTCGTTGGCTACGGTGTGGCAATTGTTTTGATACTATTAGGTGTCTTTCCTAAAATTGGTGCTTTAGTAAGCGTTATGCCTAAACCTGTTTTAGGAGGTGCTACTATAGCTCTCTTTGGAATGGTAGCGATGGCAGGTATGAAAATTGCAACAAAAGGTGGACTAAGCGATAAAAAAATGTTTATATTAGCTTTTTCTTTAGCTTTGGGATTGGGAGTTACATTTAGGCCCGACATAGTGAACCAATTACCAGAATGGATGGCTGTTGTCTTTTCTTCTAACATTACTGTTGGATTTTTAACCGCTTTTATTTTAAACCTTTTGATACCAGAACCAAAAAAGGAAAAGAATGGATATAAAGCCTAAGTTTACTTATTGCCACTTATGAATAAAGTTGATTATTCATGATTATTCCCGTTTATTGTTCTTTATAGACAACTAAAAAAGATTAATTTGATTTATCAATGAAAATCAAATTTTATTATTTGGTCAAAAAGATGTATAATAATAACTTAACGAAGAAAAAAGGCTTTGATCTTGAAAGTACATCACTGTGAAGCCTTTTTGATTCCAAGTATGAGAACATATCTAAAAAATATTTAAAAGACCTAGGAGGAATAAGATGATAGATTTTACTATGGACAAAGAGGTACTCGAAAAAGCAGTAGAAAGGGCTATAGAGAATAATATTATTATACCTACCTTTGCACAGATGCGAGATCCAGCTTTGATTCCTGATAAAATCAAACAACAGCTAAAAAATATAGGTTTATGGGATGTTAATTCATACAACTTATTTAGAATTACATGGAAAAACGAACCAGTTCCAAAAGGTGGTTTATATGGTGATGTAAATTACTTTGAGTTACCATCTGAATTAACGGGCGTTAAAGCTCGAATCGTGGCATTGGTAGGTAAATGGTTCCCAACCGGCTCCCACAAGGTTGGTGCCACCTTTGGGTGCCTTGTACCAAGCTTGTAACCGGTCAATTTGATCCTACTACTCAAAAAGCCGTTTGGCCTTCAACAGGAAATTATTGTCGCGGAGGAGCTTATAACGCCCAGCTTTTAGGATGTGAATCCATAGCTATATTGCCTGAAGGTATGAGTAGAGAAAGATTCGAATGGTTATCAAAAGTTGCGGGGGAAGTAATAGGAACACCCGGAAGTGAGAGTAACGTAAAAGAGATATTCGATAAATGTAATGAATTAAAGTCTACTCACGACAATATTGTTATTTTCAACCAGTTTGATGAAATGGGCAATCGTTTGTGGCATTATGTAGTTACCGGGCCTGCTATGGAAGAGGTGCTGCAAAAAATTATGGGGGAAAAAGACAGATTGGCAGGAACCGTCCTCACTTCAGGATCTTCTGGAACGTTGGGTTCAGGAGAATATTTAAAATCTAAGTACCCAAATAGTAAATTAGCTGTCTCAGAGGCACTGCAGTGTCCCACTTTATTATACAACGGATTTGGTGCCCATCGAATTGAGGGCATAGGAGATAAACATGTGCCTTGGATTCATAACGTTAAAAATACCGATATGGTTATGGCAATAGATGACAATGATGCTATGAATTTAATAAGGCTTTTCAACGAACCTGAAGGGAAAGACTTTTTAAGAAAACAGGGAGTCTCTTCGTCGATAGTAAATAATTTATCTTTACTGGGAATCTCTTCTATTGCAAATGTTCTTTCTGCTATAAAATTTGCCAAATACTACGAATTAACAGATAAAGATGTTGTGATGACCGTATTCACTGATTCAATGGAATTATACGATTCTAGGCTTAAAGAGTTACAAGAGCAAAAAGGTAAATATTCTGAACAGCAGGCTGCTGTAGATTTTGAGAAGCATCTAATGGGGGTAAAAACAGACTTTATTCAGGAACTGAGTTATTATGATAAAAAAAGAATACACAATTTAAAATACTATACTTGGATAGAACAGCAGGGTAAAGAATTAGAAGAATTGAACGAGCAATGGTACAACGATGAAAAATATTGGGGTAATGCCTTTGAAATTGCAGACAAAATCGATCAATTAATAAATGAATTTAACAAAAAAACGGGATTATTAGGCTAAATTGGAGGGGAGAAAACTGAAATATGTAAAAGATTTGGTTTGTATTTCTTGTGGGGAAAAATACGAAGCTTCACCAACACAATATCTTTGCCCAAAATGTGGAGAAAAAGGTATTTTAGATGTTGAATACGATTACGAAAAGATAAAAAAAGATTGGAATAAGCAAGATTTAAAAGCAAATCCTGATCCATCTATATGGAGATATTCACCACTCTTACCTATAGAACCTAACACCCCTAAACCCCCTTTGAAGATTGGAGGCACACCTTTATACAAAAGTGATGTTATGGCGAAACTGTTAGGTATAGAAACCCTTTACATTAAAGATGATGGTTTAAATCCAACAGGATCTTTGAAAGATAGGGCTTCAGCTATAGCTGTTGTAAAAGCACAAGAGGCAGGCATGAACATCGTTGCCTGCGCTTCTACTGGGAACGCTGCCTCTTCGTTGGCGGGGAACATAGCATCTATGGGAAATGAAATGAAGGCTGTTATTTTTGTTCCCTCGCGAGCCCCAATTGGAAAAGTTACTCAGCTATTGGTTTTTGGAGCTTTAGTTTTATCAGTAAAGGGGTCTTATGAAGAAACTTTTTATCTATCACAAGAAGCTATTGATAAGTGGGGCTGGTATAACAGAAACGCTGCGATAAACCCCTACTTAGTTGAAGGTAAAAAAACTTCTTCAATTGAAATCGCTGAACAATTAAATTGGGAAATGGTTGATTGGTTAGTTTACTCCGTGGGTGATGGCTGCACAATAGCAGGTGCTTGGAAAGGTGTATATGATTTAAAACAAATCGGATTCATTGATAAATTACCAAAGTTATTAGGTGTTCAATCTGAAGGTTGCGCACCAATAACTGAAGCTTTTAAAAAAGGTACAGATCTGATTCCCGTTCCAGAAAACACAATTGCTGATAGCATAGCAGTTGGAAAACCTCGAAATTATATGAAAGCTATCAAAGCCATTAAAGATTCAAATGGTGATATGATCAATGTAACAGATGATGAAATACTAAATATGATAAAAATTTTAGGAAAGAATACTGGCATTTTTGGTGAACCTGCAGGAGTTGCAGGAGTGGCTGGTATAAAAAAAGCTGTTGAAAACGGCATAATCAAACCTTCTGAAAGTGTTGCGGTTGTTGTTACTGGGAACGGTCTGAAAGATATTAAAAATGCTGAAAAAGCAACGGGCGCTCCTTTGTCTTTAGATCCGAATTTAAATGAATTATCTCAACTATTAGAAAAATATAATTTTAAATAACTTATTAAATAGTTGAACGAGATTTATTTCTATCATAAAAAAAACAGCAATAAGCAATAAAACTATCAGATAAAAGGGGGTTCATTAAAATATATGAATTACCAACAAATACTATCAAAAGCCAAGGAATACAAAAAAGACATGACCAGATTTCTTAGGGACATGATTGCTATTCCAAGTGAAAGTGGAAATGAAAAAGATGTTATTTTAAGAATTAAAGAAGAGATGGAAAAAGTTGGTTTTGACAGAATAGATATTGATCCAATGGGGAACATTTTAGGTTACATTGGCCACGGAAAACACTTAATAGCTATGGATGCTCATATAGATACAGTAGGTATTGGAGATATAAATTTATGGAATTACGATCCTTATAAAGGTTACGAAGACGATGAAATTATCGTTGGGAGAGGAGCTAGTGATCAAGAAGGTGGAATGGCTTCTATGGTTTACGGAGCTAGGATTATAAAAGATTTAGATTTATTTGACGATTATACGCTTCTAATTACTGGAACAGTTCAAGAAGAAGATTGTGATGGACTTTGTTGGCAATACATAATTGAAGAAGATAAAATCAAACCCGAATTTGTCGTTATTACCGAACCAACTTCGTGTAATATATATAGAGGCCAACGTGGGCGGATGGAAATAAAAGTTTCTACGCATGGTGTTAGTTGCCACGGTTCAGCACCTGAAAGAGGAGACAATGCTATTTATAAAATGGCGGATATTGTTAAAGAGTTACCAGTACTACATACTTGTTTAAAAAATGATGATTTTTTAGGAAAAGGTAGCTTGACAGTTTCCGAAATTTTCTTCTCTTCTCCTTCTAGATGTGCGGTTGCAGATGGTTGTTCTATATCCATAGATAGGAGATTGACTTGGGGAGAAAGTTGGAACGATGCTTTAAAAGAGATTAAAAATTTACCTTCATCCGAGAAACATAACGCTGATGTGGAACTTTACACCTATGAAAAACCATCCTACACGGGATTAATATATCCAACACAAGCATATTTCCCAGCTTGGGTATTACCAGAAGATCATCCTGCTTGTAAAACTCTCAAAGAAGCGTATCAAAACTTATTTGAGAAAAAACCGTTGGTAGACAAGTGGACTTTTTCCACCAATGGTGTTTCCATAATGGGAAGATATGGAATACCTTGTATTGGATTTGGTCCTGGCCATGAAGATCAAGCACATGCTCCCAACGAAAAAACATGGAAAAGTGAATTGGTGAAGGCCGCTGCAATGTATGCATGCATACCTAAGTTGTATACTCAAAAATACTTGTAAAAGGAAGGATTACGGTGTTAATCAAAAACGGTATCGTAGTTACTGCCACAAAAACTGAAAAAAAAGACATTAGAATATTGGACGAAAAGATAAAACAAATAGAATCTAACTTAACTCCTTTTATGGATGAAGAGGTAATAGATGCAAGCGGAAAGTATGTTTTCCCTGGAATTATAGATAGTCATACTCATTTTAGTTTGCACGCTAGAGGTACAACCAGTATAGATGACTTCTACTGGGGAGGGCGATCAGCTGCTTTAGGTGGAGTAACTACACACATAGATTTTGCTGATATGGAAGCTACGTCTTTGATGAAAGGATTAGAAAATAGATTAGAAGAAACTAGAGATTCCGTGATTGATTTTCATTTTCATATAGTTATTAACAACAACTTCAACCCACTTAAGCAAAATCATCAGCTTAGAGAGATTAGAGATTTTGGAATATCTAGTTTAAAAGCATTCACTACCTACAGAGATATATATATGTTGTCTCCTGAGAAATGGGAACCTTTATTTAAAGCAGCTTCAGATAATGACTTAATAGTAGCTGTTCATGCTGAAGATAATGAAATTATTGAAAAAAATATTATCAAATTCCAGAAAGAGAACAAATTAGATGTTCAATACCATCCAGATATAAGGTCAAGTGAAGCTGAGCAAAAGGCTGTTAAAGAAATTTGTGAGATTGCTCATAAAGCTAACGCTTCGTTATACATCGTGCATCTTTCATCTGAAAAAGGCTATCAGGTTGTAAAAGATTACAAGAAATTAGAAGATTTTAAATTGTATGTTGAAACCACACCTCACTATCTCTTATTAACAAGAGAATTATTAAAAGGTCCTAAAGCCAGTTTTTATTTTATGACTCCTCCATTGAGAGAAAGTCAAGATAACGAAGCTTTGTGGGAAGGAATTCAAAAAGGCTTGATAGACGTAATTGCCACAGACCACTGCGCTTACAATGCAGAGCAAAAATCAATGGGTAAAAATTCATTGGATATATTTCCTGGTATTCCTGGAGTGGAAACACTTCTTGCTTTGACATATACATATGGGGTAAATAAAGGTTTAATTTCTATAAACAGGTTGGTTGAACTCCTTTCCACTAATCCAGCAAAAATTTTCAAACTGTATCCACAAAAAGGAACAATAGCTATAGATTCTGACGCTGATTTAGTTATTTTCGATCCAAATTTAAAGGAAGTATTAAATAGTTCTAACACTCATTCGAAGGCAGCATACACTCCTTTTGAAGGATTTGAAGTGGAAGGACTTCCCATAACAACCATTTTAAGAGGAAAAGTAATCGTAAAAGATAGAAATTTCCTAGGAGAAAAAGGTTTTGGAAGGTTTATAAAAGCTATATAATTATATTGGAGGAGATAAGATGAATACACTTTTTAGGGGAAAAGACTTTATAACTACACAAGAATGGAGTAAAGAAGAATTAGAAACTGTTTTTGAATTATCTAATGAGCTTAAAATGAGGTTTGCATTAGGAGAACCTACGGATCATTTGTTAAGATCAAAAACTATCTTTATGATGTTTTTCGAACAATCTACACGAACTCGAAATTCTATAGAAGCTGGCATCACTCAACTGGGGGGACATGCTCATGATCTGACCCCGGATAAGATGCAACTTTCTCATGGTGAATCCGCAAAGGATACTGCTATTGTCTTGAGTCGATTCGGTCATGCCATAGCGATAAGAAACTGTTTCTTTGGAATTGGTAACAATTACATGAGAGAGGTTGCAAAATATGCGGATGTACCTGTTATTAACCTTCAAGATGATTTCTACCATCCTCTACAAGGTTTAGCGGATTTGATGACAATAAAAGAAAAATGTGGTAATGATCTTAGAAATATTAAAGTCACTATATCTTGGGCTTACGCTACATCTCATGCAAAACCTTTGTCCGTCCCTCAAACTCAGGCATTATTATTTACAAGGTACGGAATGGACGTGACTATAGCCCATCCAAAAGAATTTCCACTTATGTCAGAGATCCTAGAACAAGCAAAGCAAAACGCAGAAAAACATGGTGGAAGTTTAAAGTTCACAAACGATATGGATGAGGCTTTCGATGGAGCCCAAATTGTAATTCCAAAGAATTGGGGTGGATTTTTAGGAGTTGAAGATCCTGATACAGATGAAGGTAAAAAACAGATGAAGGAAAATCTTGAAAAACACAAAGATTGGATCTGTGATGAAAGAAGAATGTCTTTAGCCGATAAAGATGTCCTTTATATGCACGCGATGCCCGCAGACAGAGGCAAAGAAGTAACTGATTCTGTTATAGATGGTCCTCATTCTATAATATACGATGAAGCAGAAAATCGTTTACATACAGCAAAAGCAATCATGGCTTTGACTATGGGAGGAAGGCCCTGATCATTATTTGGAGGTGAACAATCATTTTTAAAACTGTTAATCAACCAAAAAAGAGAATAGACGCATACGAAAAGGTTACTGGAAAAGCTAAATTTGCAGATGATTTAGAATTTCCAAATATGTTGTATGCGAAGGTTCTGAGAACTAAGTATCCTTCGGCGAAAATATTGAACATAAACTTAGATGAAGCCGAAAAAATTCCTGGAGTGAAAGCTATTATAACTGCAAAAGATATACCAAATAACGAATTTGGTGTTATTATCCCAGACCAACAAGTTTTAGCTAAAGAAAGGACTTATTTCATAGGTGATGGAATAGCCTTGGTCGCTGCAGAAACTTATGAGACCGCAAAAAAAGCGGTTGAAAGAATAAAAGTAGAATACCTAGAGCTCCCTGGAATTTTTGATCCATTAGAGTCTAGAAATGCACCAACTATCCATGAAGATAAAGACAATAATCAGGTCATTCACCATAAACTTAGAAAAGGTGATGTAGAAGAAGGATTTAAAAGATCTGATGTAATTTTGGAAAGAGAGTATCAAACTCAATTTGTTGAGCATGCATACTTAGAACCTGAGGTTGTAATTGCCGTTCCTTATGAAAACAACAGTGTAGTTACTATATATGGGTCTGTACAAAACCCTTTTGCTTGTCGTAACGCAGTTGCCTCTGTTCTTAAAATTGGATTCAACCAAGTTAGAATAGTTCAAAATCACATAGGAGGTTCGTTTGGTGGCAAAGATGAAGTGATTTCTTCTATGGCTGCTCGAGCTGCTGTTCTAGCTTTGAAAACGAATAGACCTGTAAAATTAAAAAATACAAGGGAAGAATCAATTATCGAAAGTTATAAAAGGCATCCTTACAAACTGAAATACAAAGTCGGAGCAACAAAAGATGGCCAGTTACTGGCTATGGAAATTGAGGCAATTGCAGACAGTGGAGCTTACGCCTGTCAAACCCCATTTGTTACCTGGAGATCTGTTGTTCAAGCTACTGGTCCTTATGAAATTCCAAACGTTAAGACAGACACTTTTGGATACTATACCAACAATGTATACACTGGAGCCATGCGTGGATACGGTTCTCCTCAAGTTATATTTGCCAATGAATCCCTAATGGATGAATTAGCTCAAGAACTTGGGATGAATCCCTTGGAACTTAGATTGAAAAATATTTTTCACGATAATTCTGTAACAGCAAGTGGCCAAAAACTTGATAATCACAAAGTCAGTCTCGGAGAAGTAATTAAAAAGGCTACTGAATCGCTCAATTTTTTAGAAAAATACAAAGAATACAGTAAGGAACAAAAAGGTGATAAAAGGAAAGGAATAGGAATGGCTATAAGTTATAGAGGCTGTAGTTTAGGAGCAGAAGCTGTAGATGCTGCTGGTGTCATATTATCCATACAAAAAGATGGAACATTATATTTATACAGCGGTTTGGCTGAAAATGGACAAGGTCTTAAAACTGCCTTCTCTCAAATTGTAGCTGAAGAATTAGGGATCGATATTGAAAAGATCAACTTCATGGTCGTTGATACTTTGATATCTCCAGATAGCGGTTCTACGGTGGCTTCTCGTGCGACATTGGTTGGTGGGAATGCAACAATAGATGCCGCTAAAAAGCTTAAGCAGAAATTAACGGATTTTCTTGTTAAAAAATACAATTTATCCAACAAAGAATTAATATTTAAAGACAATTCGATTTATACTCCCGATCAAGAAAAATTAATGTCTTTTGATGAAGCTGCTTCCAGTGCATACAACTCTGGCGTCTTTTTATCTTCATATGGTTGGTACAAATCACCTGAGATAAGTTGGGATGAAGAAACAGGGCAAGGCAGACCCTATTTTACATATGTTTATGGATGTCAGATAGCAGAAGTTGAAGTTGATATCTGCACTGGTGAGATAAAAGTTTTGAAAATGGTAGCTGCTCATGATGTTGGAAGAGCTATCAATCCAGCAAGCGTTCTTGGACAATTTTATGGTGGAATATCAATGGGCCTTGGATACGGTATCATGGAAGAGTTGGATATAGACGAGGGATACATCAACAACACCAATTTTGACGAATATTTGATACCCACAGTAAAAGATATGCCGGATATAACTCCCATTATAGTTGAAAACCCTGATCCTAGTGGGCCTTACGGAGCAAAATCCGTAGGAGAACCCACCTTAGAATTAGGTGCTGCTGCTATAGCTAACGCTGTTGCTCAAGCAACTGGGAAAAGAATAAGATCCTTGCCCATAAACTTAGAGAAAATTGTTGTAGGTCATTCTTTGAAAAAAGGAAGGAAGAAAAAATGATTGAATATGATTTTTTAATTGCTAAAGATGTTGATTCTGCTTTAGAATATATGCATAAATATGAAAATATAAAGGTATTAGCTGGTGGAACTGATATACTGGTAGATATACATAAAGAAAGTAAAAGATTAGAAAAATTTGATTATATATTGGATATTTCTAATATCAAAGGTCTTCAATATATAGATGAAAAGGAAGATAATGTCGAGTTGGGAGCTTTGTGTACGCATACAATGTTAATTCAATCAAGCGTTATCAACAAATATTTCCCATTTCTCGTAACTGCAGCAAAAAGTATAGGTTCCGTTCAGATTAGAAACAGAGGTACCGTTGGAGGAAATATATCCAACGCATCTCCAGCAGCTGATTTAATTCCTCCTTTGATGGCTTTAAATTCTAAGATAGAGCTAAGCTCCATAAATGGGAAAAGATATATGCCTTTAGATCAGTATATTGTAGGACCTTACAAGACTAGTAAAAATCAAGATGAACTTGTAACTAAAATAATAATACCGAAAGTAGATGAAAATTATCGTTTTAGTTTTCAAAAAATTGGAAGAAGAAGAGCTTTGAATATAGCAAGACTAAACTTAGCTGTCGTTGCAAAAATAAATGAACAAGACTCAAAAATTGAAGATATAAGAATAGTTCCAGGTTCTGCAACACCTTTTCCGGTAAGATTTAAGAATATAGAAGGGGAAATACTAAATCAAAAAGCCAATCAATTAAATTTGGAAGAGTTAGCAAAAAAAATAGGTGACGAAATGGTGAAAATAACTGGTGAAAGATGGTCTACTCCTTACAAAAAACCAGCCTTAGGGGCAATTTTCAAAAAGGCTATCATGGAGGTTACAAACTCAAGCCAAAGATTTTGATTTTGATAAAGAGAGGTGCAACACATATGAACGAAGACATTCTAAAAGCAATAGATAAAGCTCTTAAAGAAGGACCTGAAGGGGTTTTGTGTACAGTCGTTGAAGAAAAGGGATCTACTCCTCGCAGTATGGGAGCCAAAATGTGGGTTAGTGCAGACGGCAGTACAATTGGAACCATAGGAGGAGGCATAGTCGAACACCATGTAATCGATGAAGCTCTCAATTTACTTAAAGGCAAAGCTCAAGTTCTTCTATATAGGGAATCGCTCAACACAAAAGAAGCTGGAGATGAAGGTGCCATCTGTGGGGGTAGTTTGGGAGTGTTCCTCGAAGTGATAGGGCAGAATCGTGAAGTTGTTATTTTCGGTGCAGGGCACGTGGGTAAAGCTTTGGCTCGTGTGGCGACTCTAACTGGCTACAAGGTAACCGTATGGGACGATCGTAGAGATTTTGCAAATGAGGATAATATACCCTGGGGACATGTGGTTTGTTCTCCATTAAAAGAGGCCTTGGATACTGAAATACGCTTACACAACAAAAGTTATGTTGTGGTCGTAACGAGGGGACATGCTGTAGACAAAGAGGTAGTACAATCCCTTGAAAATAAACCTTTTGCCTATCTTGGCGTCATAGGCTCAAAGCACAAGATTGCTGAAATGAAGAAAAATCTTCTCAAAGTTGGCGTCTCCCAACACTTTTTGGACAAGATTCATGCCCCCATAGGTCTACCAATTAAGGCAGAAACACCAGAAGAATTAGCCATATCGATACTTGCTGAATTAATAGCTGTGGAAAAAGGTGCTGATTTAGATACACTCCGTCTTCCATTCTACAACACAATTGGAAGCAAAGAAACAAGCAGTGTACAAAATTGATTGAAACTTATGTTTATGGAGGTATTCAAAAAATGAGAAAAATTGAAGTAACTCTCTATGTGAACAATACAAAAGAGACATTACAAGTGGAACCAACGGAGCGACTTCTTGATACTCTACGCAATCAGTTGAAATTAACAAGTGTAAAAGAAGGATGTGCAGTAGGCGAATGTGGAGCTTGTACTGTTATTTTAAATGGTGAAGCTGTTCATTCATGTTTGATATTAACAGCTCAAATTGATGGTTATGAAGTTCTTACGACCGAGGGGTTGGAAGTTAATGGAAAATTAGATCCAATTCAACAATCTTTTATTGATCATCAAGCCGTTCAATGTGGTTTTTGTACACCTGGAATGATTATGTCCGCCAAGGCTTTGTTGAATAAAAATCCCAGCCCCTCAAAGGAAGAAATAAAAACTGCAATAGAAGGAAATCTCTGTAGATGTACTGGATATCAGCAAATAGTCGAAGCAATAGAAGCAGTCACACAAATAAAGGAAGGCTGATATATATGTCGAACATATTGATAAAAAATGCTAAAGTCATAACCACTATGAACGCGAAGAAGGATCAATTGAAGGATCACGATATTTTAATTAAAGATAAGATAATACATAAAATTTCCCAAAATATAGAAGTGTCAGACAAACAAATTGATGAAGTTATAGATGGTTCCAAATATTATGTATATCCAGGATTAATTAACACACATCATCATTTCTATCAAACCTTTACAAGAAACATTCCTCAAGTACAAAATGTAGAATTATTTGATTGGTTAAAGTTTTTGTATCCCATATGGTCAAAGTTGACACCAGAGGTTGTTTACTACAGTACTTTAGTTGCAACAGCCGAATTACTCAAAACCGGATGCACAACATCTGTTGATCACTTCTATGTTTTTCCAAAAAATCAACCACCAGATCTTCTTGACAATGAATTTTATGCAGCAAAGGAAATCGGCATCAGATTACACGGCAGTAGAGGAAGTATGTCATTGAGTGAAAAAGATGGAGGTCTGCCCCCTGATTCCGTCGTTCAAACAGAAAACGAAATTTTGAAAGATTCCCAAAGAATTATCGAAAAATTTCATGATCCTTCTCCATTTGCCATGCATAGAGTCGTTCTAGCTCCATGCTCTCCATTCTCTGTGACTTCTACACTCCTCAACGAATCTATTCAATTGGCAAGAGAATATAGTGTTTGTAGTCATACACATCTAGCTGAAACAAAAGACGAAGAGAGATTTTGTATAGATGCCTTTGGTAAGAGACCTTTAGAATACATGGAGAGTTTAGATTGGTTAGGTTCTGATGTATGGTTTGCCCATGGAGTTCATTTCAACGAAGAAGAGATAGCTAAACTGGCATTAACTAAAACAGGGGTTGCTCACTGCCCCGTTTCTAATTCAAAACTAGCCTCTGGGGCTGCAAAGATCCCTTCTATGTTAAAAAAGGGTGTTAAAGTAAGCCTAGCTGTCGATGGGAGTGCAAGCAACGATTCTTCTAATATGATTTTAGAAATGAAAACTGCTTTTTTGATGAGCAGATTAATTTACGGTATAAGCACTATCACTACCGAGGATGTATTGCGTATGGCCACAAAAGGTGGAAGTGAAGTTATAAATCAGCCGGAAATTGGAAGTTTAGAAGAAGGTAAGGCCGCAGATATGTTCTTGGTTCGTTGGGATCGATTGGGTTATGCAGGAGGCTTTTATGATCCTATTTCAATGATTATTAATACAGGTGATTCTCAAATTGTAGATATTACGATAGTCAATGGAGAAATAGTTGTAAAAGATGGTGAACTTGTTAAAGTTGATGAAAGAAAAATCATCGAAAAGGCTAATGAACTATCTAAAAGGATACTCGAGGCCTAAAAATTTGGAGGTAAATGAACATGTTGTTAATAGGTAACGCCACTGTTCTCACCTTTGACGAAGAAACTCCTATAATTAATAATGGTGCGGTGTTAATAGAAGGCATAAAAATAAAAGAAATAGGAGAAACCGAAGTTTTACTTCAAAAATATCCAAACGCTGTTTTCAAAAACGCCCAAGATAAAATTCTAATGCCTGGTTTAATAAACACTCACACTCACCTGTACAGTACTTTTGCCAAAGGAATGAACTTAAAAACTGGCACTCCCCCACAAAACTTTCTAGAAATATTAGAAAAATTATGGTGGAGATTAGACAACACTTTAAACGAGAATGATATTTATTATAGTGCGTTATTTGCAATTTTAGAGTGTATAAAAAACGGAGTTACCACCATTTTTGATCATCATGCTAGCTTTAATTATATAGATGGCAGTTTAGACATCATTGCACAAGCAGCAATGGAAGTTGGTATAAGGGCTAATCTTTGTTATGAAGTATCAGATAGACATGGTCAAACTAAAAGCGATGCATCTCTGAAAGAAAATGAAAGGTTTATTAGAAAAATTCGGGTTTCTCAAAATGATAAGTTAGGTGGAATGATTGGGTTACATGCTTCTTTTACACTTGAAGATAGAACCTTAAATAAAGCTTCAGAATTAGCAGACGAGTTACACGTTCCGTTTCATATCCACGTTGCTGAGGGGAGAGAAGATTTACAGGACAGCGTAAAAAGAGGTTACATGGGTGTAGTCGATAGATTAACGAAATTTAAAATATTAAGGCCACATACCTTAGCTGCTCATGGTGTTCATATCAAGAAAGAAGAGATTCCTATTTTGAAGGAGAGTGGTGCGTGGGTTGTTCACAATCCAGAATCAAACATGGGGAACGCGGTAGGAGCAGCTCCAATAAAAGATTTTTTTGATCACGAAATCCTAACCGGTCTGGGAACAGATGCTTATACACACGATATGTTCGAAAGTATAAAGGTTGCAAACTTGCTCCAAAAACATCAATTGGGTGATCCACAAGCGGGGTGGAACGAAGTTTACAACATGGCCTTTAATAACAATATACAAATTGTTTCAAACCTATTAGGTGTCGAAATTGGAAAAATAAAAGAAAATTTTCGTGCAGATTTAATAATAGTAGATTATATTCCACCAACTCCAATAGAAAAAGATAACGTTTATTCTCATATCCTTTTTGGAGTGAACGGTGGGATGGTTGAAACAGTTATTATAGACGGCAAAATTATTATGGATAATCGGGAGGTGACGGTTTTAGATTATGAAAGAATACACAGGAGAACTAGGGAGCAAGCAAGAAGATTTTGGGAGAGATTCTGATGATTACTTTGCTCCCACCACATTGAAAGAAGCCACAGAGATTCTCGCAAAATACAGCCCCAACATCAAAATCATCGCAGGGGGCACAGATCTTCTGGTAGATTACTTTGACCGTCTTGATGAAGTAGAAAGGTGGATGAGTTTAAAGAACCTCGATGAACTAAAAAAAATTGAAATAAACAACGATCGAATAGAAGTGGGTGCTCTAGTCACACACGAGGAATTAGTAAAATCTGAAATTATACAAAAATATTTACCGCTAATAAGTCAAGCTGCCTTAGATGTCGGTTCACCACAAATCAGAAACAGGGGTACCATTGGTGGTAATATTGCAAATTCTTCCCCTGCTGGAGATTTATTACCTCCCTTAATAGCTTACGATGCTGTATTCAAAATAACTTCCCAAAATGAAACCCGTGAGGTCCCTGCAAAAGAGTTTTTTCTAGGACCTAAAAAAACGTACTTAGAAATGATGAAATTTTAGAAAAAATTATCATTCCAATACCTCAAAAACACACTTATGGAAAATGGTTAAAAGTTGGAAAAAGAAACGCCTTGATAATTTCAAGTATAACGTTGGCTATTGTTGTGACCTTCAATGATGATGAACGCATAAAAACAGTTAAATGTTCTCTTGGCTCTGTGGCTCCAGTTCCAATTGAGATATCAGAAATTCAACCTCTTATGGTTGGAAAAAGGTTTAACGAATTAGACTATTCTCAGATTGGAAAAGTAGTCTCCAATAACATTTCACCAATAGACGACATAAGAGGTACCAAAGAATATCGAAGGGAAGTTGCTAAAAATCTAACAATTAGCGCATTAAACGAAATAGAAAGGATGGTGAGGGTAGATTGAAAATAAGCTTTACCATAAATGGTATTAAAAGAGAATGCAATGTAAATTCAACTACCCGTTTGTTAGACTTAATTAGGGACGATCTGAATCTTACAGGTACAAAAGAAGGTTGCGGAAAAGGAGAATGTGGTGCATGTACGGTTATAATGAATGATAAAATCGTAGCTTCTTGCTTAGTGCTTGCATACGAAGCAGATGGCGCAGAAATAGTTACTATTGAAGGTTTGAGTGATAAAAATATTTTACATCCTATACAAGAGGCATACATTGAAACTGGAGCTGTACAATGTGGTTTTTGCACACCTGGATTTATACTAGCAACTAAGAAACTTCTTGACGAAATTCCAAACCCAACGGAAGAGGAAATAAAAATAGGTTTATCCGGCAATATCTGTAGATGTACTGGATACCAAAAAATAATAGATGCGGTCAAACTCTCGGCTACTAAAATTGCTGAGTATAAGAGAGGTGAGAAAGTTGATACCAAATAAATATGTAGGAGAGAATGTTTTCAAAGTTGATGCCAAAGACAAAGTATTGGGTAAAGCCATCTATCCGGATGATATATACTTTGAGGACATGCTCTATGTGAAAGTTAAACGTGCTACGCATCCACACGCTTATATTCAAAAAATAGATGTCTCTAAAGCTGAATCATTACCTGGAGTAATTAAAGTTATCACTGCAAAGGATTATCCTCATTTGAACAAGTTTGGATTGATAATTAAAGATCAACCTGTTTTAGTAGGAATAGGAGAAAAAACACGCTTTATGGGAGACGCATTGGCTATAGTTGTTGCAAAGAGTAAAGAAATTGCCACTAAAGCTATTGATTTAATAAAAGTCGAAGTTAAAGAATTAGAGGTCATTACCGATCCTTTCAGGGCAATGGAAGAAGACGCTCCAAAAATTCATGAAGGTGGAAACATAGTTGTTACTCATCAATTAAACAAAGGGGATGTAAAAAAAGGTTTTGACGAATCTGATGTAATAATAGAAAGAGAGTATAAAACGCAGCATGTTGATCAACTACCTTTACAAGTAGAGTCTGGTGTAGCTGTTTACGATGAAAAAACAGGTGTAATAACTATTTGGGCATCCACACAATGGCTTCACGATACACAAGCTGATATAGCCCAATCTTTAAATTTACCAAAAGAAAAAATCAGGATAATACAACCCGTTATTGGAGGGGCATTTGGTAGAAAAGAAGATATTTCTGTACATATACATTTAGCTTTAGCTGCAATGAGTACAAAACATCCTGTTAAATTAACTTACACCAGAGAAGAATCTATGATTGCACAGTCTAAAAGGCATCCACTGTATATTAAGGCTAGAACAGGAGCCACAAAAGATGGAATTCTAAAGGCTTGGGAGGTTGGAGTTGTAGGGGATACCGGAGCATATGCATCCAGTGGTCCTGCTGTTGTACATAAAGGTATGTATCATTGTACAGGTCCATACAATGTACCTAACGTTAAGGGTATAGCTTATACCGTTTACACTAATAATACGTATGGTGGAGCCATGAGAGGATTTGGAACAACGCAGATGGCTTTTGCTTATGAATCTCAAATGAACATATTAGCTGAAAAGTTGGGTATGGATCCAGCAGAGATTAGACTAAAGAACGCTTACAGAATTGGCTCAATTACTCCAAATGGTCAAAAGCTTACACAAAGTGTCAACGTCGTTGAAACAATACAGGAAGCTTTAAAGCTTTCAAAAGAGAAAGAAGGTGTTCGACATTGAAGAAAAAAGGAAGAGGTATGGCTACAATAATGTTCGGATATGGTTACGGTGAAGGATTTCCCGATTTTTCTCATGCGACGGTTGAATTTACGGATAATGAAAAGGTTTTAGTGGTAACCGCGGCTGCCGATGTAGGACAAGGAGTTTTAACGGTTATCAGTCAAATTGCGGCAGAAGTTCTTTCTGTAGGGGTTGAAAAAATAAAAGTCATTCAGGGAGATACTCATAAAACTATGAATTCAGGATCAACATCTGCAACTCGTCAAACTACCTTTACAGGGAACGCCGTAAAACAAGCGTGTGAGAACTTAAAGGGAAAAATTTTCCATTATGCGAGTTTAGAGTTCAATAGTAATTATCCTGAACTAACTTTGAAAGATGGAACAATCATCTACAATCCTAACCCTGAAAAAACAATTACTTACTGGGATTTAAAAAGAAAGGTAGAAGAAAAAGGTGAAACTTTGAAAGGTGAAGCGACCTACTTTCCACCAACATATTCTCCCGATTTAATATCCGGACAGGCCCATGAAGTCTACGTTGCTTATACCTTTATGACTCAAATAGTCGATGTAGAGGTTGACACAACCACTGGAAAAGTTGATGTGAAAGATGTTTACACCGCACTTGATTGTGGAAAAGCTATAAACCCTATAAATGTGGAAGGACAGATAGAGGGTGGTACAACTCAAGGAATAGGTATGGCTCTTATGGAAGAACAAGTAATAAAAAATGGAATCACATTAAATCCAAATATGACAGGTTACTTGGTTCCAACTTCTATGGATATTCCGAATTTTCATTCTGTATTAATAGAAAATGAAGATTCTATCGGGCCATTTGGTGCAAAAGGTATAGGAGAACCAACAACCATTGCAGCTTCCCCTGCCATTGCTAACGCTATATACGATGCTATAGGTATTAGATTTTATGAATTGCCTATCACCCCTGAAAAAATTCTTAAAGCTCTAAAAGAAAAAGAGAATGTTTAAAAATAACATCTTTCTTACAGGTTCTATAGGTGTAGGTAAATCAACGATTATACGTAAAGTGATTAATCAACTATCATTGCATGTTTGTGGTTTTTCAGTTGATAGAGAAGGTAAAAAAAATAATTGGAACGCCTTTTATTTAGTAGAAGCATCTTCATTTAATAACGGTGATCGATCTAAAAAATCTAAATATAACAGATTTGCCTGCAGAAAAGATAACTCTAAAAATTGGGAGATAAGTATTCAAGTATTTAACGAAATTGGTGTACAACTTCTTACAAACATTGATGATGCTGAGATTGTAATCATGGATGAATTGGGAAGATTCGAGTTAACTGCTTACCAGTTCCAGCAGAAAGTATATGAAGTTTTAAACAGTGATAAACCTGTTTTGGGTGTAATAAAGGATGAATCTAATCCATTTTTGGATAAGATTAGGAATAGAAAAGATGTTCAAATATTTAGCGTGACTTCAGAAAACCGTGAAGAAGTTTACAAAAAGGTGCTAAGCCAGATAAAACTAATACTTTCAATAAAGGAGTGAATTTATGGCTGATATATCTGTCGATTTACTGGGAATGTTGTTAAAAACACCTGTAATGCCTGCGGCTGGACCACCTATTAAAGATGGAGAGAGTGCTCACAAAGCCAAAAAAGGGGGAGCTGGAGCGATCGTTACCAAAACCGTTTCTGTGAGGGCTGCAAAAGTTCCAAAACCAAACATGGCTCAAGTAAAAGGAGGGTTTATAAATACCGAACTTTGGTCCGAATTATCTCTAGAACAATGGATTGAAAATGAATATCCTCAGGTAGTTGAAACAGGGTTGCCTGTGATAATAGGCGTTGGGTATACCTCTGAAGATATAAAAGAAGTAATACCAAAAGTAGAACGGTTCGCTGATGCTTTTGAACTGTCTACACATTACCTTGGTAATGACCCTACCCCCATGATTAATAGTATAAGAGCGGCAAAAGAAAGTACAGATCTACCCGTTATGGTAAAACTTAGTCCTCAAATAGACATTCCAACGTTCGCTAAAGAGGCTGAAAAGGCTGGTGCAGATGGTTTGGTCTTAATCAACTCTTTTGGTCCTACTTTAGACATTGATTTAGAGAACGGTAAACCTTTATTGGGAAGCGAAAATGGGTTCGGATGGTTATCAGGTCAGGCAATATTTCCTTTAGCTTTGAGGGCTGTTTTTGAGGCTGTAAGGTCGGTTAATATTCCCGTGGTTGGAGTAGGTGGAATCAGTACAGGTAAAGAAGCAATAAAAATGATAATGGCAGGAGCCCAAGCGATACAAGTTTGTACTGCAGCTATTTTGAATGGACCTCAAATATATAAAAAGATTGCCAATGAAATTGAAAAGTATTTGGACGACCATAATTTTAAGTCTTTAGAGGAAATTAGGGGTATTGCTCAAAAAAATATTGTTAATGAGGCAAATTATAATTTGATATTTCCAACCGTAAAAGATGAAAAATGTACAGAATGCGGGCTATGTGTTAAAAGTTGTGTTTATGATGCGATCCATCTCATAAAAGAACTTCACAGTGTGAGAATAGATACAAACAAATGCGCTGGTTGTGGATTATGTGTGACAAGATGTAATTTCAATTCTCTCTCTTTATCTTTATAAAGGGGGAAAATATATTGTCAAACAAAGATCTTTTACCAATAGCTTTAGGAAAGGAAAAATCAGATTTAGTATTCAAAAACGGGAAAATAATTGATGTTTTTAACGAAAAAGTTATAGAAGAGGATTTGGCCATTTCCAATGGTGTAATAATCGGCTTTGGAAAGTATGAAGGCAAGGAAGAAGTTGACTTAGAAGGTAAATTCATATCTCCGGGGTTTATAGATGCTCATCTGCATTTAGAAAGTGCCATGGTGACAATAGAAGAATTCGCTAAAACGGTTATCCCTTTAGGAACGTTGACTCTCGTTGCCGATCCACATGAGATAGCAAATGTAGCTGGGAAGGTTGGTATAAAATATTTCTTAACAATCGGGAATAACATACCATGGAATTTTAATTTAATGGTTCCTTCTTGTGTACCCGTGACCACTTTCGATAAATCAGGATCTGTACTAAATGCAGAGAAAATAAAAGAATTAATTACAGAAGAAAATTTTTTTGGTCTTGGTGAGGTTATGGATTATGAAGGAGTTATAACAGGTCAAGATTATATTTGGGATAAGATAGAACTCATGAAAGACTATTTCATTGATGGCCATGCTCCAAAATTACAAGGAAAAATTTTAAACGCCTATCTTTTAGCTGGAATCATGGCCGATCACGAAACTACATCCCCCAACGAGGCATTAGAAAAGATTTCAAAAGGAATGTACATAATGGTTAGAGAAGGTTCCGTCACGAGGGATCTTCAGAGTTTGTTACCTGCAATTAACGATAAAAACAACTGTAACTTTTTATTTGCCACAGATGACAAACACCCTGAAGACCTTATCTCAGAAGGCCATATAAATTTTATGATTAAAAAGGCTATAAAGCTCGGGATGGAACCACTTAGAGCGATAAAACTTGCCACTCTAAATGCTGCACGCTCGTTAGGATTACACCATCTTGGAGGTATTGCTCCAGGATACAAGGCTGATTTTCTAATAATAGATAATTTAGATGAATTGGGCATTTTCCAGGTGTACAAAGACGGAAAAAAAGTAGCGGAAAATGGGAAAGCCTTATTCCAAGTTAATTCTAATAACTTTGAAAGGCCTCCAACAATTTTTCATTCTGTAAATATTGCCCCCATTAGAGAAGAGGATTTCAAAATTCCTAAAGGGAAAACTTACCGTGTTATTAACATGATTCAGGATCAGATTATCACAGGAGAGGAGTTTTTCTCATTTCCATACAGTTTTGAAGAAGAACGATTTATAAGGTATAATATAAATAAAATTGCGGTTGTAGAAAGACACAAAAGTACTGGAAAGATTGGTTTGGGTTTGATAAGGGGTTTTGGATTAGAGTCTGGTGCCATCGCAAGCTCCATAGCCCATGATTCTCACAACATTATTGTTTTAGGAACAAATTCATGCGATATGAAGATAGCAGTAGAAAAAATTGCAGAAATTCAGGGAGGAATTGTGATTGCAAATAATCAAAAAATCGTTGATTTCATCGAACTACCCATTGGAGGGCTTATTTCTACCGACCCAATCGGGAAAGTATCTGAAAAACTGCAAGAACTTAGAAAAATTGCCCATAATTTAGGGGTCAAAACGAATAGTCCTTTCATGACATTGGCGTTTATGGGATTACCAGTGGTTCCCAAATTAAAGATAACTTGTGATGGGTTATACGACGTTGAAAATCATATCTTTGTATCATTGGTTGTAAATTGACATTTAAAAAGGGGGCTAAACTTATGGCAAACACTCAGCAAAAAAGTTTTTTTGAAAGGGCTTTCAAGTTAAAAGAGAACGGTACAAACGTTAGAACTGAGGTCTTAGCAGGTATAACATCGTTTATGACGATGGCTTATATCATCTTCGTAAACCCTTCTATACTTAGTGATGCAGGAATGCCTTTCAACGGTGTCTTCATAGCCACTATAGCTGGTGCAATTTTAGGTACCGTCATGATGGCCTTACTTACCAATTATCCGTTTGCATTGGCTTCAGGAATGGGTTTGAACGCTTTCTTTGCCTATTCAGTCGTAATAGGTATGGGAGTCTCTTGGCAAACCGCTCTAGGAATAGTATTTATAGAAGGTATAATCTTTATTGTGCTTAGTGTTACACCTGTAAGAAAGATGATCGTTAATTCGATTCCAATGAGTCTGAAAACGGGGATAAGTTCAGGAATAGGTTTATTTATAGCTTTTATAGGTTTGCAAAACGCGGGTATAGTAGTAGCAGATCCTGCAACATTGGTAAGAATGGGAGACTTATTCGCTGGACCAGCTTTAATAGCACTATTAGGCCTAATTATAACGGGAATTTTACACGCTTTAAGGGTAAAAGGGGCTCTATTGTTGGGAATTATAATCGCTACAATTTTAGGACTATTCAACGGGGTCACACCAACACCTGAAGGCGTTGTGGCGTTGCCAAGAATGGCTGATTGGTCTCAAGTTTTGTTCCAACTCGATATTAGATCTGCATTTAATATCGGCATGATAGGTATTTTGATTTCGTTCTTATTTGTAGATCTTTTTGATACGGCAGGTACGTTGGTAGGGGTTAGTCAACAAGCGGGTTACTTGAAAGAAGACGGTTCTTTGCCAAAAGCAGATAGAGCTCTTTTAGCTGACGCTATCGCTACTACAGGTGGTGCACTCTTTGGAACTAGTACCGTTACAACATACGTTGAATCGGCTTCAGGCGTATCTGAAGGAGGAAGAACAGGGTTAACAGGTATCGTTGTTGCTATTTTATTCTTCCTTTCTTTATTCTTTCAGCCTATAATAGCTATAGTACCAGGTGCTGCAACAGCACCAGCATTGATAATCGTCGGGGTAATGATGTTGTCAAATATAATGAGCATAAAATGGGAAGATTTTACTGAAGTTTTTCCGGCTTTCGTGGCAATGATAGTAATGCCTTTAACTTATTCTATTTCTAACGGAATAGCTCTAGGCTTTATAACCTATCCTTTAATCAAATTATTCACCGGCAAAGGTAAAGAAGTTCACTGGTTAGTATACGTTTTGTGTGCTCTTTTTATTGTCTACTTTATTTGGCTTTAAATTTTTTATGTAGGAAGTGAAGTTTTACAATGATATCAGCGGTGGTATTAGCAGCTGGAGAGTCCCTGAGGATGAAGGCTCCAAAACAGATTTTGCCTTGGGGAGACAAAACTGTTTTAGAAACCGTTGTTACTAGACTTTTGAAATGTCAATATATAGATGACGAAATAATAGTCGTTTTAGGAGGCAACTTTGAGAAGATAAGCCCCATTTTTTCGAAGTATGAAGACCACCGTTTGAAAATTGTAAAGAATAACGATTACAAAAAAGGTATGTTAACAAGTGTTTGGAGTGGTTTGAACTCATTAACAAAAAGTTCAGAATACATACTCTTCACACTTGGCGACATGCCTTTAATCAAGATTGAAAGCTTCAACGAACTTATTAACTTTGCAATAAATTCTAAAACAACTATATTGGCACCTATTTATCATGGGAAGAGGGGGCATCCACTGATTGTACACAAAAGCCAGATACCAGATATTTTTCAATTATCAGGACCTGGCGGGTTAAGAACACTTTTAAGTAAGCATCCTGAAAGGGTAACTTTGCACGAAGTTAGCGATGAAGGTATTATCATCGATATTGATACAATTGAAGATTACAATATATATCTAAAAAAGCAACAGGGAGATGATAGTAAGTGAAGAGAGGTTCATCCTTTTTTTTGATTTTATTTCTTTTAACTTTCACATACGTATTATTTGCCAACACAATAACGGTTACTGATATGGCTGGAAGGGAGGTAACAATACCCTCTAATATAGAACGTATCGTAACAACTTACAAGCCAGCCACTCAATTTGTATTTGCATTAAACGCCCAAGAAATGCTTGCTGGCGTGGATAATACATCAACAAGAGAAAAATTATTTACTTCAATTTATCCGGAAGTAGAATTGTTAGTAGAAGTGGGTTCAAAAAGAGAAGGGATAAATATTGAAACTGTGGCATCTTTAAATCCCGACTTAGTAATACTATTCCCACATAACCAAGCCGAATTCACTGCTTCCAAATTAGAAACTTTGGGGATATCCACAATTATTATCAATCCTGAAAGTTTAGAAGAAATACGAGAAACGAATAGATTGTTAGGGAAAGTATTGGGATTAGAAGATAGAGCGGAAATTGTAGATAACCAGTTTGACAATATTTTAAAATTGTTGGAAAAGTCTAAAAATTTGCCTGACAATCAGAAAAAAATTGTCTATTTTGCTAATTCTCAGCTATTGGATACAGTAGGAAAAGATATGATGCAAACGGATATGATAGAGTGGGCTGGAGGAATAAATCCAGCTGCAAAAAGCGATGTGGGGTTCATAAAGATATCACCAGAACAGTTAATAGCTTGGAATCCTGATGTTATAGTTACATCCCAGACATTTCAAGGTGATATAGAGGAGTTGTATAAAGAAGAAAAATATCAAAACGTTAATGCTTTTAAGAACAAACAAATTTACCGGTTCCCTTCAGAGCTTGAACCATGGGATTATCCAAATCCCTCATCTTATTTGGGCATGCTTTGGTTAGCAACAAAAATACATCCCGAACTTTTTTCGGATATCGATTTCAATAAAGTAGCTGACGAGTTTTATTACACTTTGTATGGAGTTTCATACATTGAATTGTTATCTAAAATTGGAAATTAAATCATTAAACTTATTTACATGGAGATATTAATATGCACATTCAAAATAAAAACCAAACTCTAGGTCAACATCAAAAAAGAACACTTCTCTATCTTTTATTAATTCTGTTATTGGTTTTTGTTATTTCACTTTTTGTTGGAAGATACAAAATCTCGATCGTTGAAATTACCAACACTATAAAAAACTTACTCTTACGTAATGATGTTCAAAGTAGTAACGATTGGTTAGTTTTCTTTCATATTCGTTTGCCGAGAATTATATTGGTAATGTTTGTGGGTTCGGTTCTGTCTATAACTGGTGCAACATATCAAAGCGTTTTTAGAAATCCATTAGCCTCTCCATCAATACTTGGCGTATCAGCCGGATCAGCATTTGGAGTAGCTTTGGCTATTTTGATAAATGAAGAGTCTTTAATAGGTACTTACTTATTATCTTTTCTTTTAGGGTTAGTAGCCGTTTTTATTACGTTTTTTATTTCCGTTTGGAGTAAAGTGAAGGGGGTAACCGTACTTGTTTTGGCGGGAATGGCGGTAACCTCTTTCTTCAACGCCTGTGCCTCTTTAGTACAATACTTAGCAGACCCTTATGAAAAGTTACCAAACATAGTATTTTGGTTAATGGGAAGTTTCAACAGGGCAGGTTGGAGAGAAGTATATATTTCATTATTTACAATGCTTCCAGGGATAATAATTCTTCTTATTTTAAGATGGTATTTGAACGTTATGTCTATGGGGGAAGAAGAAGCATTATCCATGGGAATAAATGTTCGAAGAATGAGAATTTTATTGATCATTGTAAGTACCGTTATGGTTGCCCCTACAGTGGCTATAGCTGGTCAAGTAAGCTGGATCGGCTTAGTTACTCCCCATATTGCAAGGTATATAATAGGTGCCAATCATAGGTACATGCTCCCCGCAACGTGCATTTTAGGATCTTTACTTTTGCTTATTATGGACGACATCGCAAGAACTATCACACCTGCCGAAATTCCTATAAGCATTGTTACCGCCTTTATAGGTGCACCTTTTTTTGTCTATCTTTTAGTAAGAAGAAGGGAAAGTGGGTGGAATCAATGATATCTGTAAAAAATATATCCTTTTCTTACAACACAGTTGGAGATACCATTAAAAATATAAGTTTTAATTTGAACAAAGGAGAATTAATTGCCCTTTTAGGACCCAATGGTTCAGGTAAAACTACTATACTAAAATGTTTAAACGGAACATTGAAACAAAAAACTGGGGAAATATACATAGAAAATTATAGTATCAAAGATCTAAGTTATAAAGAAATAGCAAAGCTCATAAGTGTAGTTCCTCAAGAACGCTCTGCCGTATTTTCATACCTTGTGATAGATATAGTAGCTATGGGAATAACTCCTTATCTTTCCTTTGGAAGGATGCCTACAAAAAAAGACTACATGGAAGCATACACAAAGTTAGAATTTTTCAATATTCAAGACCTTGCTGAAAAAAATTATAACCAATTGAGTGGTGGAGAAAAACAGTTGGTTCTGATTGCAAGAGCCCTGATGCAAGATACAGATTACTTAATTATGGATGAACCCACGTCCCACTTGGATTTTAAGAATCAACATCTATTGATGAAAGAATTAAAAAAATTGAGTGAAAACGGGAAGGGTGTCATTACAGCTCTTCACGATCCGAATTTAGCTTTAAGATTCTGTGATAGAATAATAATGGTGAAAAATGGTGAAGTAATTTTTAGTGGTGAAAACACCAAAGTTATGAACCCACAAAATCTGCAAATCTTGTACGATACACCAGTTTCAATGAACAAGGTAGAAGATGTCAGTATAATTTACATCAACTAACGAAATGTTATGATAATTTTTTATATTCTTAGAAGGTGACGTTATGGAAGAAACGAAAATTAATGAAAAACTAAAATTTAAGGTCAGCAAAGGATTTCCCGTCTTAGGTGCCACGATAGAAAAAACTGGAGTTAATTTTGGTGTCTTCACTAGAAACGGAACATCGGTTACTTTGGAGATATTTGAAAATTACTATGATGAAGAACCAATTTTCAAATATGTTCTTGATAAAAAAGGAAATAGAACCGGTGACATTTGGCATGTTTTTGTTGAACAAGCAAAAGTTGGGATGTCTTACGGTTGGCGTATAGAAGGCCCCTATAAGCCTGAGGAGGGATTTAGGTTCAACAAAAACAAATTACTCTTAGACCCCTATGCCAAAGT
Organism: Petrotoga sp. 8T1HF07.NaAc.6.1; assembly: GCF_016772115.1. Taxonomy (NCBI): domain Bacteria; kingdom Thermotogati; phylum Thermotogota; class Thermotogae; order Petrotogales; family Petrotogaceae; genus Petrotoga; species Petrotoga sp. 8T1HF07.NaAc.6.1. The sequence continues at coordinate 60,464 of NZ_AUPG01000006.1, read as the reverse complement.
TATTGGAGGAACTTTAGATTTTTCGGATGAATCTATTTTTGGTTATGATAAAAACGATCCAAAAAAAGACCTTAGTTGTTCTACTTTAGATTCGGCAAGATCTCAAGTTAAGTCTTTTATTTGGGATAGTCGTGAATATAATTGGAAAAGTGATGAGCATCCACGTTATACACTAAACGACATAATTATTTATGAAATGCATATCAGGTTGTACACAATAAATCCAAATTCTAATGTAGAACATCGAGGAACTTACAAGGGAATCGCGGAAAAAATAAATTATTTAAAAGATTTAGGAGTAAACGCCGTTGAACTCATGCCAATATTCGCTTTTCCTTTGAACGATACCCCCAACGTTAATCCTATCACTGGTGAAAAATTAAAAAATGTATGGGGGTACAATCCAGTAAACTTTTTTGCTGTGACAAGCAATTACAGATACGGCGTAAAAATTGGTGAGGAGATAACCCAGTTTCAAGATTTAGTTTTCGAATTACACAAAAATGGAATAGAAGTAATATTGGACGTTGTTTTTAATCACACAGCAGAAGGAAATGAATTGGGACCAACTCTCAACTTTAGAGGATTGGAAAATTCGGTTTATTATCTATTGAAGAAAGATAACCTAAGATATTATGAAAATTTTTCAGGAACAGGAAACACTATTAATTCTAGTCATTATGTGGTAAAACAAATGATTTTAGATAGCTTGAGGTATTGGGTTTCCGAGATGCATGTGGATGGTTTCAGATTCGATCTAGCTTCTATCTTGGGAAGAGATTCAAAGGGAAATTGGATTGGCGATCTGTCTCTCTTAAAAGACATTGCCGATGATCCAATCTTGGCAGGAACTAAACTCATAGCGGAAGGTTGGGATGCTGCTGGAGGATACTACGTCGGTGATTTTCCTACTGGTTGGGCAGAATGGAACGGAAAGTTCAGAGACACGGTAAGAAGATTTGCGAAAGGGGATAATGGAGTAGTTTCGGATTTAGCAACAAGAATAGCTGGAAGCCCAGACCTTTTTGAAAAAAGAGGTAGAAAGCCTTATCATAGTGTCAATTTTATTACTTCACACGATGGATTTACCATGTGGGATTTAGTCTCCTACAATAACAAGCACAATGAAGCCAATGGGGAAAATAACCGTGATGGAACCAACGCGAATTATAGTTTCAATTACGGGGTTGAAGGGGACAGTAACGACGAAAATATAGTAAAACTTAGAAAACAACAAATTAAAAATTTCATAACAATATTAATGGTATCACAAGGGTTACCCATGATTTTAATGGGTGATGAATTTTGTAGAACTCAATTTGGCAACAACAACGCTTACTGTCAGGATAACCACATTTCATGGGTGGACTGGAGTAGAAAAGCGAAATTCAATGACATTTTTAATTTTACAAAAAATATGATCCATTTTAGAAAAGTTCATTGTGCACTTAGAAGAGACAGATTTTTTACGGGAAGAGATCTAAGTGGTGATGGCATAGCAGACATAACTTGGCATGGAGTCAAACCATTCAAACCTGATTTTGGATATTATTCTCACAGTCTAGCGTTCATGATAAGTGGCGATGACTATATTCAAGGATGTAAAGAAAAAGACAGTGATATATACGTAGCCTTAAATGCTTTCATAAAGGATTTACAATTTGAAATTCCAAAATTACCGAACGGGAAAAAATGGTATAGGGTAGTAGATACCTCTCAAGAATCACCCCAAGATTTCCTCTTAGAACCTGCTATAATTCAAGATAATCACTATACAGTAAATTCAAGAAGCTCAATAGTTTTAATTTCAAAATAATTAGATACTTGATTGCCGTCGATAGCACGAGGATCAAGGTGACCAACCGGAACTTAAGAGATGGAGGACGACGGTGAACCTTTCGAGGAGAAGATAGAACGGTTGTCAACACAACTTGCAGAGCAGTTCGAGAAATCAGAAGAATTAAAGAAACAGATAAAAGCAAATCTGGAGGGGTTGGGATATGGATTCTGATATTATAAAACGAGCTGAGTATACAGAATTCATCAATGAACTAAAAGAGCGCATCCAAATTGCCCAGACTAAAGCGATTTTGAGCGTAAACAGGGAATTAATTTATCTTTACTGGAACATCGGCAAAAGTATAGTTGAGAAACAAGAGGATATGGGCTGGGGCAAAAGTGTGGTGGAGCAGTTGGCTAAAGATCTACGGCGAGAGTTCCCAGATGTAAAGGGCTTCTCTTCAAGGAATATCTGGCGGATGCGTGCGTTCTATTTGGCTTTTACCGAAGATGTTATAAAACTCTCACAGGCTGTGCCAGAAAGTTCATCTAAGGACCTCGCCCAACTTGTGCTGGCTCTCGATGGTGTAAATCTGCCACAAGCTGTGGCAGAAATTCCCTGGGGACATAATCTTACCATTATAAATAAAATAAAAGACGAAAAACAGAGGAAATTAAAGAAACAGATAAAAGCAAATCTGGAGGAGTTGGCATATGGATTCTGAAAAGAGTTTAAGGTTCATGCTATCCCATCCGGAGGGGCAATTTGTGGAGCTGAAGCGATCTGTTTCTAGTTCGGTTGATCGTGAGATAGTAGCATTCGCTAATTCAGGTGGCGGCCACATCATAGTTGGAGCCGATAATAATGGCAAAGTTGTTGGTATATCTGATGTTAATGATCAAATTTCAAGGTTGGAGAGTATAGCCAGAAACTGTGATCCTCCAATACCTTTGAAGATCAGTTCATATACACTAGATGGAAAAGAAATCCTTGAAGTTGAAGTTCCAGATGGTGAGGATAAGCCTTATTCTTGCGCTTCAGGGTTCTTTCTTAGAAGCGGCGCTAGCACCCAGAAGATGAAAAGAGACGAAATTGTGGAGTTTCTCTACTCAGTGGGACAGGTGAGGTGGGATGAGAAATCATGTAAAGATTTTCGTTATCCGGATGATTTTGACGAGGAGGCATTCAGGTACTTTCTGGATAGCGCAAAAATAACCTCGGCCGGAATGTCAAGTGAAGACTTACTGATAAATATTGGTGTTGCAAGGAAAACTAGAGAACGATTAATCTTCAATAATGCAGGGGTTTTATTCTTTGCCAAAGAGCCGATACGATTTCTGAGACACAACATTGTAGATTGTATACTTCTTGCAGGTACTGATAAGTTGGAGATCCTCGATAGAAAAGAGTTGAAAGGAAATCTCATGGAAAATGTGAAGCAGGCAATGATATTCCTAAAAATGCACTTGCCTTTAAGATATGAGATTAAGGGATTAAAAAGGAAAGAATTTTTAGAAATTCCAGAGGAAGCACTACGCGAAGCCATCCTTAACGCCATTATCCATAGAGATTACCATTTTGATACTGCGTGGATAACTGTAGAGATATACAGGGATAGGGTAGAGATTTCGGATCCCGGGGGGCTGCCACCGGGGATGCACCCCGAGGACCTCGGTAAGAAGAGTGTCCACAGAAACAAGATAATCGCTGACCTTTTTCACAGAATGGGTGAAGTAGAGAAAGCAGGCTCAGGTATCAATCGTATAAGGGATTTGTTGGCGACCAGTGGGTTGAGCGAGCCAGGGTTTGAGTTTAAATCATTCTTCACAATTATATTCGATAGGAAGCCACAAGTTATAACAGAACTTACAGATAGTGAAATGCTCTTGAAACGTGCTTATGATGGAGTAAATGAGGGAGTAGGTGATGGAGTAAATGAGGGAGTAAAATTGAGATTATCAAAAGAGTTGATCGAAATCCACGCACGGAAATCTATCACCCGCAGAGATATAGAAAAGCTCTTTAATGTATCAACAGCCACTGCTGAAAGAGATATAGCAATGCTAAAAGATGTAAATCTTATAAGGTTCGAGGGCGCACCCAAAACAGGAAAATATGTTCTGACAGAGAAGGGAAAGAAGATGATAGAGGAGGCGGGGTATGGGTTCTGAGCAAGAATTTAATGAAACAGAAATTGGAAAGATTCCAGAAAAGTGGGATTTTAAAGGACTTCAGGAGGTTAGGCAGATAAATATGGGGCAATCTCCTAAATCAGAAACTTATAGCGAAGTTGGAAATGGGCTGCCTTTTTATCAGGGAAGGAGAGACTTCGGTAGAAAATATCCTACAGTTAGTGTTTATTGCACTGATCCAAAGAAAATTGCCATTAAAGGGGATGTCCTTTTAACTGTGAGGGCTCCTGTAGGCGAAATAAACGAAGCAATCGAAGACTGTTGTATTGGTTTAGGGGAGTCTCGGCTCTTAGATTGGATAATGGTAACAATGAATTTCTGTATTTTCTTATGAAATATTATGAACGCAAATGGAAGAGTCTTGAAACTGGAACGGTATTTGGTGCAACAAAAAATCGCCTCTATCCTTGGTGCTCTAGACGACAAAATCCACATGCCCCCGAAACAGCAGTAGTGATTACCAAGGAGGAAGTTGTAGATATATTTGGCTTTACCGAGAAGGCACGACCAGAAATTTCTATATACATCCGAGAGAAGTTTTTGCAGACGTAATTACAGATCGAGCAGCATCCGTAATTCTTGTCCACAATCATCCATCTAGGGTCTTAGAACCCAGTAATCAAGATATTTTTATGACAAAGCAACTTGTTGAGGCCGTATCAATTTCGGGTATTAAAGTATTGGACCATTTAATCATATCGAAAAGGGGACATTTGAGCATGAAAGATAGAGGTTTATTATGAACTTTCATTTCTTGATTTGGTAATTTATAATGATAGTTAGGATCGTATTTTTTCCCGTAAAGATTTTGGCGTTCTACCACCCACTTATTTTAAAAGAAAATAGTTGTTTGTTTATGCATATATTGTATTATCAAATATCATAGAAGACTGTATTTCAAAATAATTAAAAAGGAGGAGTTTTACAATGCTTTCTGATATCGAAATTGCAAGATCTGCAAAGCTAAAAAAAATTGATTTAATCGCAAACGAGCTGGATATTCCAGAGGAGTACTACAATCTTTACGGAAAGAACATTGCCAAAGTTTCCCACAAATATTTGAATGAACTTAACTTCAAAAATGACGGTAATTTAGTAATGGTAACTGCTATTACTCCAACGCCTGCTGGTGAAGGAAAAACTACAACAAGTATTTCACTATCCATGGCTTTAAACAAAATCCACAAAAGGTCAATAGTAACTCTAAGAGAACCTTCTTTGGGTCCAGTAATGGGTATAAAAGGGGGAGCAGCAGGTGGAGGCTACTCTCAAGTACTTCCTATGGAAGACATAAACTTACATTTCACAGGAGACATTCATGCCGTTACCTCAGCCCATAACCTAATATCAGCAATTTTAGATGATTACATAAAGTACAATAAATATGATATAGATTCAACCCAAGTCTCTTGGCCTCGAACTATGGACATGAACGATAGGGCTTTGAGAGAAATAATAGTTGCGTTGGGTGGAAAGAAAAACGGTTATCCCAGACAAGACGGTTTTATAATCACCGCTGCTTCAGAAATAATGGCAATACTATGTTTGATAGAAAATTTGGAAGACTTAAAGAAAAAATTATCTAATATAGTAGTTGCTAAAAATAAAAAGGGAGAACCAGTAACTGTAAAAGATTTAGAAATCACTGGGGCTCTTTCTGTACTCTTAAAAGACGCAATTAATCCTAATTTAGTTCAAACAATTGAAAATACACCTGCCTTTGTTCATGGTGGGCCTTTTGCAAATATCGCTCATGGAACCAATTCTATTTTAGCAACAAAACTTGCCTTGAAGCTTTCTGATTACGTTGTAACCGAAACAGGTTTTGGTTCTGATTTGGGAGGAGAAAAATTCTATGATTTTGTTTCTCCGACTTTTGGCTTAAAACCATCAGCTACGGTTTTGGTAGCTACAATACGGGCTTTAAAATACCATGGGGGACAAAACTTAAAGGATTTGAATACGCCAAACCTTGAAAGTTTAGAAAAAGGATTGCCTAACTTACAGGTTCACGTTGAAAACCTAAAAAAGTACAATATTCCTGTGGTTGTTTCTTTAAATAAATTTTACTCAGATACGGATGAAGAAATCAATATGGTAAAAGATTATTGTGATAAATTAGGTGTAGAAGTAAGTGTCAACGAAGGATTTGAGAAAGGTTCAGAAGGTGCTATAGACTTAGCTGAAAAAGTGGTAAAAGTTAGTGAACAACAATCCGAATTGAAAAGTATTTACGATTTTAAAGATCCTTTAGAAGTGAAAATAGAAAAGTTAGCAAAAAATATCTATCGTGCTTCCAAGGTTGAATATTCTTCGGAGGCCTTATCAACAATTAAATTTTTGAAAAAATACGGATACGAAAATCTCCCTGTAATTGTAGCAAAAACCCAGTATTCTATATCCGACGATCCTAAAAAACTTGGATTTCCAAAGGACTATACTTTCACAATACGAGATTTTGAACTTTCGGCGGGCGCAGGGTTCATTGTTGCATTGGCTGGAGATATATTGAGAATGCCTGGCCTTTCAAAGGTTCCCAATGCAGTGAATATGGACATAGACAATGAAGGAAACATATCCGGATTGTCATGAGCACGGTGAATAAATTGAATTTGGGGGGTATCACATTATGTTAATTGAAGTAGACAATATTATTGATGAAATAAAGGCAGAAATATCATCACTTAAAGAAAAAGTTCCTTATGAACCCAAATTAGTAAGTTTAGTTGTTGAACCCGATGAATCTACCAAATCTTATCTTAACTCTCAAAAAAGAAATGCAAAAAAATTTGGAATCAACTTAGAAATTGTTGAAAGTAATGATTTGACTAACGATTTAAGAAAATATAATGAAGACGATGATACTGATGCAATCTTTATTGCAAGACCTTTAAAGAAAGGATACACTGAATTAGATATAGCAAAATATATCAATCCAGAAAAAGATGTTGAAGGGGTAAGTTTACATAACATCGGTTCTATGTTTTACGAAAAAGAATTGTTTGTACCTTGTACAGCAGAAGCGGTGGTGAAAATAATAGAAGATACAACTGACGTTAGAGGTAAAAATATCGTTATCCTTGGAAGAAGTACAACGGTAGGGAAACCCGCTGCAATAATGCTTCAAAGACACGGAAGGGATGCCACTGTCACGGTCACACATACAAAAACTAAGAACTTAAAAGAGATAACCAAAGAAGCAGACATCTTGGTTGCAGCAATAGGTAAGGCTAATTTCGTTGATAGTACTTTTGTAAAAGAAGGAATGATCGTGATCGATGTGGGAATAAATGTAGTGGATGGAAAAATAGTGGGTGATGTAAATAAAGATGTCTCAGAAATATGCCAGTTAACACCTGTACCCGGTGGTGTTGGAAGCGTCACAACAGCTATTCTAATGAGAAATGTTTTTAGAGCGGCTAACAATAAAAAGGGAGATATGCAACTTTGAAGAATAATTTCAACGAAATTGTGGACAGAAAATCTACAGAGTCAGTAAAATGGAACGGTGTCAAAAGTCTTTATGGTAGAGATGATGTTATCCCCATGTGGGTAGCTGATATGGATTTTAAATCTCCACCTGAAGTAATTGAAGCATTAAAACAACGAGCAGAACATGGAATTTTTGGATATCCAATGTTAGACGAAGATTACTTTGTTCCTTTTATAAATTGGATCAAGGCAAGACATGGCATCGAGATAAAAAAAGAGTGGATAGTGACTACTGACGGTGTGGTTGACGCCTTAAAAATAGCCATACTTGCCTACTCCAAACCAGGAGACAACGTTGTAATTCAAACACCTGTTTACTATCCTTTTTATAACATCATCAAATCCAATGGCCGAATGATAATAAAAAATTCTCTAAAATTTGAAAACAGAAATTATAGCATGGATTTTGATGATTTAGAAAAGAAATTATCACTCAAAAGAACGAAATTATTCATCTTATGTAATCCGCACAACCCAGTGGGAAGAGTTTGGAAACGGGAAGAATTAGAAAAGTTAGTTCAATTATGTATTAAACATAACGTTCTTTTGTTATCCGACGAAATACATTCAGATCTAGTATTTTCTCCCAACAAACATATTCCAATATTTTCGATCTCACAAGATATAAAAGAGGGTTCTTTAACTTTTTATGCCCCAAGTAAAACATTCAATTTAGCTGGCTTAAAAGCCTCGTTTGCTGTTATCCCAAATGAACAATTAAGAACTGAATACAAAAATGTTATTGAGAGTCTTTCAAGTGATAATTTAAATATCTTTGGAATGGTTGCAGCTAAAGTTGCTTATGAAAGAGGTGAAGATTGGCTTGATGATTTACTAAATTACTTGAGAGCCAATATCGATTACGTGTACGATTTCTTCAATGAAAAACTACCTAAAGTAAAATTGCAAAAACCAGAAGGAACATATTTAATGTGGTTAGATTTTAGGGCATATGGAGATGAGCAAAAAGTCAAAGATATACTCGTAAACAAAGCAAAAGTTGGTTTAGAAGAAGGTAGCATCTTTGGAGAAGAAGGTAAAGGCTTTTTTAGAATGAATATTGGATGTCCCATATCTATGTTAAAAGATGCATGCAACAATATTTACGATGCTTTTAAAAATTTATAAAAATAGAAAAAGTAAAAGGGAGAATTTAATGTATAACTCTGCAAAGCAACTATTAGAACTTTGTGAAAAGCAAAAAAAGCCAATCTATCAAGTAGTTATAGAAGAAGAATCCAAATCATCTGGTTCAGCTCCTGAAATAATTCTTTCACAAATGAAAGAAATTTTATCTGTCATGGAGCACTCCTCTCAAAGTACCTTGAATAAAAAGGTACCTAGTTTATCAGGAATGATGGGAGGAGATGCTCAACGGGTTAACAATTATCAAAAGGATGGTAAAACCCTTTTAGGGGTTATTCCTAATAAAGCGATGGCTATGGCCCTTTCAACCGCAGAAGTCAATGCCTCTATGGGAAAAATAGTAGCAGCTCCCACTGCGGGCTCTTCTGGCATATTACCAGCAGTCTTGATGACTCTTGAGGAAAGTTTAAATTTGAATGAAGAGGATTTGATCCATGCCCTACTTGTAGCAGCGGGGATTGGACGAGTTATCGGTCAAAATGCAACCTTTTCTGGTGCTGAAGGGGGATGCCAAGTAGAGTGTGGTTCAGCGGCAGCTATGGCTGCGGGAGCTGCAGTGTTTGCTTCAGAAGGAAACAATGAACAAATCTTTCATGCAGCCTCTATTGCACTCATTAATATAATGGGGCTGGTTTGTGATCCCATTGCTGGTTTAGTAGAATTCCCATGTATTCTGAGAAATGCTTCAGGAGCTATAAATGCCTTGTCTGCCGCAGATTTAGCTCTTGCAGGGGTAAAATCTTTAATACCTTTTGATGAAGTGGTAAAAGCAATGTACAAAGTAGGAAAAGCTCTTCCAGAAAGCTTAAGAGAAACAGGGCTTGGTGGTATAGCAGGTACTCCAACAGGTTGTGCTATAAAAAACTCTCTGCTTAAGAATGGTTAAACTTTGTTACTTTCATTGCAATAATATCAGAGAGATAAAGAAAGGGATATCATATGAAAAACTTCGGTATTTTCGACGTAATCGGTCCCGTTATGATTGGTCCTTCTAGTTCTCATACTGCTGGTGCTGCTAGAATTGCTTTAGTAGCTCGAAGGATTGCCGGGGTAGGCTATCATCATGTGGATTTTTTTCTTCATGGTTCTTTCGCAGCTACTTACAAAGGCCATGGAACCGATAAGGCTCTTGTTGGAGGAATATTAGGGTTTGAGCCTAGTGATCTACGCATTAAGAATTCTTTTTTACATGCCAAAGAGGTAGGAATTACTTATAATTTTATTCCTGTTAACTTGGAAGACGTCCATCCTAATACTGTAAAAATTGAGTTTCATTACCCCGATGGAAGTTATTTTTATGTAATCGGTTCTTCTATCGGTGGGGGAAATATTGAAATCACTAATATTAATGGTACCTCTGTTATTTTTACAGCAGAAAATCCTACTTTACTTTTTAGATACAAAGAGCAAAAAGGAATGATTGCTTATATTTCCAATGCTTTGTACTCCAAAGGGCATAATATTGATTTAATGAGAACCATCAAAGAAGACGATGAGGTTCTTCTTATAGTAGAATTAAATGAAAGTTTAGATTCTGAACTCTATGAATCTATCCAAAACGGAAAGACTTTTTTATTTAGCAAATATATTTATGTACCCATTTCAAAAATAGGTAAAAGCAATGATTAAATAAAAGTTAAATGTCTTACTATTGAAAGTTTTAGAAAATAGTCAAATGCTTGCTTTTACAGTTTCCAAAAATAGTAAAAAACCCAAAACTAAGGAGGAAATTAAATTTGAGAGATTACAAAAAAATCTACTACGAGTGGTTAAATAATCCATATATTGATGAAAGAGCAAAAGAAGAATTAAAAAGTATTGAAAACAATCCTGAAGAGATAAAAGAAAGATTCTACAAAGATCTCGAGTTTGGAACAGCTGGATTGAGAGGAAAACTGGGTATAGGTTCGAATATGATGAATATATACACTGTGGGCAGAGCATCTCAAGCCCTTGCTGATTATATAACAGACTTTGGTGAAGAAAGGATGAAGATGGGTGTTGTGATAGCCTACGACGTACGCCACTTTTCAAAGGAGTTTGCAAAAGAATCTGCATTAATCCTTGCGGCTAATGGTATAAAAACTTACTTATTTGACGATATTAGGCCTACGCCCGTTTTATCCTTTGCTGTCAGATATCTGAAAACTACTGCTGGAATAGTCGTTACCGCTAGTCACAATCCGAAAGATTACAACGGTTACAAGGTTTATTGGGATCAAGGGTCTCAAATATTAGATGATGTTGCCAATGGAATAATAGAAAAGATCGAAAAAATAGGATACGATTTTAGTAAAATAAAAAAAATAAGCGAAGAAGAAGCGCTTAACAAGAATTTACTTCAATACATTTCAAAAGAAGTCGATGAAGAATACATTCAAAGAGTGGAAGGTTTGGCGTTAAGGGACGAAGATTTAGATAAAAATATAAAAATAGTTTACACACCTTTGAATGGAACATCAAATAATTTTGTCAGAAGGGTACTTAAAGATAGAGGTTTTAAAAATGTATTCATAGTTAAAGAACAAGAACTACCCGATCCAGATTTCAAAAGCGTTGCCAACCCAAATCCAGAATACGAAGTAGCTTTTGAAGAGGCAAAAAAATTAGGTTATGAAAAAAATGCCCAATTACTTTTAGCAAATGATCCCGATGGAGATAGAACCGCTTTAGAAATTTTAGATGGCAACAATTACAAAATGTTAAACGGTAACCAAGTTGGAGCCCTTTTGGTTAATTACATACTAGAAAGCAAGAGTAAAAAAGGTAGTTTGGAAGAAAACTCTGTTATCATAAAATCGATAGTTACGGGAGATCTCACAAAAAGGATTGCAAAAAAATATGGTGTATCCGTTCTTGAAACACTTACTGGATTTAAAAATATTTGTGGAAAAGAAAACGAATTAGAAAAAGAAGGTAAGAGTAAGTTTCTCTTTGGTTTTGAAGAAAGTATTGGTTATATATACGGCACCTTTGTGAGAGATAAGGATGGAACTATTGCTTCTATGCTTATATCAGAGATGGTTGGATACTACTCTAAAAAAAATAAGAATTTAATTGAGGTATTAGAAGATATTTATCAGGAGTATGGTTACGAGTTGGAAAACAATTATTCTCTTGTGCTGGAAGGAGTTGAAGGCCAAGAAAGAATTAAAAGGATAATGGAGAAATTCAGAAACAACTTTCCCAAAGAAATGGGGGATCTCAAACTTGAACAATACGCGGATTATTTAAAAAGAAAAATATACAATTTAACAACAGGTGAAATTAACGATATAACCGATATACCTTCTTCTGATGTTTTAAGATTCTGGTTTAGCGATGGTTCATGGTATGCAATTAGGCCTTCCGGAACAGAACCAAAACTTAAAATATACATATATTCAAACGATAAAGAAAAAGAAAAATCAAAAGCAAAACTCGATCTGATTAAAAATACCGTTGATAGCATCATAGAACATGTTGTTTAGCGTTTCACACCTTATTGGGGGAAAAAACTATGATGGATATAGATAATACATCAGACTCTATAAAAGATAAAGACAAAATCGAAGGATATATCCAAGAATTTTTATCATATCTGAAATTCGTCAAGCGAAGGGCAGACTCAACCATATATGAATACAAAAAAATATTGAACAGTTATAAAAAATTTGTTCAAATTTATGGTCTTACCCGAGGATGCTTTCTAAAATATCTTGAAGAGATCTCAAATCTATCACAAAGAACCATAAAACTTAGGATAGTTGTTTTAAAATCCTTTTTGAACTATCTATACGAAAATGGAGAAATATCTGGTAAAAAATATTGGAAGGATGCAAATGCAAAGATCCCTAGTGACGTTCCCAAAGGCTTGACAGAAAGTCAAATCAAAGTTTTTTTCTCGGTTATTGAAGACAAATTTGACAAAACTTTTTATTCATTGTTATTAAAAACAGGTTTAAGAATTTCAGAGGCTTTGTGGTTAGAAAAAGAGCAAATTATTTTTTACAACGATCATGCTGAGCTTGTTATAAATGGGAAAGGAAACAGAGTAAGATATCTAAAGATTTCAAAACAATACGCAGAACAGTTAATAACCTTTGCAGAAAAAAACACCCCAAAGGGGGCTCAAGGTAAGAAGTATATCTTTTCAAATGACAACGATGTCCCCATAACTTCTAGAACTATGGAGAGAAGATTCAAAGATTACGTTATTAAAGCCAACAATAAAATTGATCAATTAAGAACAAAGGGCTATAACAATATAAATTATATTAACGCAACTCCTCATGCTTTAAGACACACATGCGCAAAAAGGCTTTTGAACTCGGGAAAAAATTTGGAGGAAGTTCGATATATACTTGGACATACAACCATCTCAACTACTGGGATATACGTAAGATCTGATAGCCATAGTTCAGTGCTGGATCAAATATAACAATTTCAAAGTTACCTCTCAAAAAGTTCCCCAACTTAACGGGGAACTTTTTAATAAAGAAAAAAATATTTTTATTGTTTATTATATGTTTAACTTTACATTGTATAATAATATTTACAGTGATATAATATATTTACTATTAAAAAGATTATTCTTATTAAATATAAATATATCTAATATATAATTTATGTATGACGTATAATAAAATATATAATGTATATATGATCTTTGAAAATTAAAATATAACAAAACGGATCAACAATAAATTAATAATATGAATTTTTCCATTGACAAATAAAAAAGTAAGTAATTTAGTAAAAAATAGAAAAGAAATTAATGTCGGAAAACCTAAGTTTTCCGACATAGTGAACTAAACAATCTAAAGTTACTAATTTAAACCTCTAAAAACCTTTATCTATGCTAATTACACATTACCTCTTTGTAAGAAGGCCTGAGAGCCTTTGAAATTTTAAATAAATATGAAAACTAATATATTAAATTTAATTCTCAAAATTAAGCGTTTTACGAAGACCCTTTTCTTTAGGACGTGTTAGATAAAAAATTTTACCTTCATTTAAGATGAAAATTTAATTTTTCCTCTTTATCCAGGAATCCATTTTATATACATTGTATATTTATATCATTTTGTATATATTCACAAAGCTACACTAACTAACATACTGGTTCTTTCCACTGACTGTTGAACCCTACCCATTATCCTCAAGAAAAAGAACTTTCTGTCTCAACATCTCAAATTTGTTTCTTCCATACATTATCCTTTTGATAACTTTTACTTCATTCACAGAACCTTCTGCTAGTCAATTGTTGTATTCATATATGATAGCATTTCTAACCGCTTGCATATCTCTTTCCAACCTTTTCGTTCTTTTGAATTTTGGCTCCACAAAGTCAAGAGGTTCAGCAAACGTCTTTTTCTTACACTCTTTGTTTTCACAGAACATCTTTCTCCTTATTACAACTATCGTTGTTTTTTTACCTTGTATCGGTAAATCTTGAAAGCTTCTTTCATACCTTGAATGTACTTTTTTGGATGGCTTCCCACAATACGGACAGGTTACTTCTTTTTTAGTTGATTTCACCCAAATCGTTATTCTATCTCCTGATACCTCATGTTTAACGTATTCTAAGTTCTCATCCAACAACTTAACTATTTCTTCCATTCCCTTCATCCTCTTTTAAGTGATTTTCATCAATTATATTACCAGAGGCTAATCAAGTCAATCGTTGATGAAAAGAACCACTTTTCGTTTAGTAAGTGCAAATAAAAGCTTGTTTAGATTAGAAAACAATATCAAATATATTTTTTATGGTAATTTTTTTATAGGAAATTATTTCTTCTGCGTAATCAGTATTTATTAATGATCCACAATATTTATCTTTAGCAAGAACTTTTTGAAAAATTCGAGTGTTGGAATATGTCTTAACGCGAGAATTATCTTGAATAAGTTGACTTCTATATTTAGACAAAATATTCAATTTCTCTTCAATTACTGAAGATATATCTATAAACATTGATCCCTTTCCATTATACAAGTTTTGAGAATAAAAAAAGAGATGTTTACACGTATGCTGTTCGCCCAGCTCAGGATATATGTTTAATCCAGCCTTATATATCGCATTTTTTACTAACAAATAAGACTCCAAATGGTCAGGATATTCATCAGTATAATGAGAAGTTAAAATAACGCCCGTAGTATACTCTCGTATAATCCGAATAATTCTCTTTTGTTGATCAATAACGGTATGTTGAATATTAGCATCTTCAAAAAATAGACATTTTGTACTAATATTTTTATACCTATTTTCCACAAATTTAGATTCTTTAAGTCTTTCAATTTTATCGCCGTTACTTGAATGCTCCCCAGCACTCAAATTGATGATTTTAATTTTATATTCATTAGCATGAAGTAAAATAAAACCACCGATGGAAATTTCTGCATCGTCTGGATGGGGAGAAAAGATAAGAATGTTTATCAAAAATATGTCACCTCCTTTCCTCTGCTTGAATAAATTTTTTATTTTCTCTTTTTGCTCTTTTTCATTTTTTCTCGCTCTTCTATTTCTTTATTTCTTTTCTTATTGATGTTGAAGTCTATCTTACTTTTCATAAAATTCTCTTCTCGTTTTAACTTAATGAAATTTTTATATCTATCCTCACTTATTATTCCGTCTTTTACCCCTTTTAATACAGCACATCCTTTTTCAACTGTGTGGGTGCAATTCCTAAATTTGCAATGTAAACTCAATTCTTCGATGTCTGAAAAAGCGCTGTTTGAATTGTAACTACTCCATAAAGAAACCGAACTTAAGCCAGGGGTATCTATTATACATCCTAATCCTTCTCCGAGATAAATAAGTTTTCTGAAGGTTGTAGTATGTTTGCCTCTTTGAGTTTTTTTACTAATTTCTCTTGTTTTGAATATCTCTTTACCAGCAATGTGATTGATTAAGGTTGATTTACCAACACCGGATGAACCTATAATTACGGAAGTAGTTCCTTCAAGTAAGTAAGGAAGAAGTAATTTTATGCTAGAATCTTCGTAGATACTTGTTGCTATCACTTCAAGATTAGGATAAAGTTCCTTTATTTTTTTAATATTCTTTTCAACATTTTCTGCAAGGTCTTTCTTCGTAAGCACAAGAAGGCTCTTAGAATTTGGGCAAGAGAAAGCATATAGATATTTTTCCAATAATCGTAAGCTAAAATTCTCATCAGTTGACATACAAAAAATTATATAATCCACGTTACAGGCAATAATTTGTTCTGAAAATTGTTTACCCCTCATTTTCCTGGAGATCCTATTTTTTCTTCGAAAAAGGTGATCAATTAAAACTTCTTTTTCATTACCTGTATATTGAATAGAAACCCAATCTCCCACATATGGGAATTCTTTTGCATCTTCAATTTCATAGCTGTATCTCCCTTTAAGTTTCCCAATCAATTCACCCTTTGGTGTCATAACAAGATAATTTTCTTTACTGACAAAGGTGATTCTACCAATATTATCATTAATTGGACTATCTCTAAAAAAATTAAAATAACCATATTTCTTCATTATTTCTTCAACCATTAAAAATCCTCCTTATTACAAATTCATTCTTTTGGTTTTGCTATGTCTTTTAAAATAGAGGCTGATAAAAAGTACATTAAGAAAAATCCTCCTGCTGATAATATTAATGTCCAGTAAATAGGATAAAAATCATTCATAATTCCATATATCATCTGTCCAAGAGGAATAGAGATAGTAGCAAGAAGATTGACTATGGAGATAACCCTTCCTAAAAATTTAATTGAGACTAATGTTTTAAACATAACTGATGATGCGATATTCATAATTTCTATTATGGAAACAATTATACCGCTAGCTATGCATAAGATAATTATTGTTGAAAGTTGACCGAGAATTTGAAAGTAATTGAAAATGACAATGGTGGCTAAGACTGTAAAACCAATAGTAATTCCGAAGATTAAGGGAGGTAATAAATTAGCGGCGTCTTCTTTTTTTAGTAATTTCATGGCTATAAATGGAGCTATTAAAACCATCACCGATAAAATAGCCTCGTAACCACCAAATACTATATCAGAGACATTCAATTTATTTCTTAAAAAAAACACTAAGCTTATGTTGAAAGCGGAGGTGAGGAAAAAGTTTGTCAGTGGAGCGAGGATTACTAATTTTCTTAAGAATGGTTCTTTTTTTACAAGGTTAACCCCATCTAAAAAATCTTTCCAAATTGTATTTTTAACGTTTTCTTCACCATCTTTAATATCCTGAGTATGCATAAAAAGAAGAAGCACAGATCCGAGGAATGATATAACGCCTGCCATTATTAGTCCTACACCTACTCCAATGGTGGCATAGAACGTTGCTGCTAAAAGAGGACCAATAATCCCCACTATCCCTTCATCAATATCTGCAAAAGAGGTTGCCACACCTATTTCTTCTTTTTTTACTATAAGGGGTATTATTCCAACGGATGAGCTACTATAAAATGTTTCAAATGTTTCCAATAATATGACTAATACATAGATTATCCAAATAGTTAAAATAATTCCTGATTCATGAAGTATTCCAAATAAGGCTATTGTGACTCCTGAACAAAGCCCTAAAAAAAACATCCAGTTTCTTCTGTCGAAACGATCCCCAAAAACTCCTGCAATGGGGGAAAATAACAATCTTGGAAAGATAGTTATGGATAGCATAGTTGCAAAAAGAGTAGCAGAACCTGTTGTATCCAAAACATACAATGAAAGCATAAATTGAACAATGTTGCTTGCTGCCATAGTAAAAGCACTGCTAAACCAATAGAACATATAATTCCTGTTGTGAAATAATTCTTTCAACTTTTAGACCTCCTAAAAAGTGCGTGTATAAGCAATTGAGTAACTTTTTATATCCCATCGGATCTTAAAAAGAGACTCACCTTTTTAGAAAGGTCTATTTTTACAAACCGAAGGGATAGCCGACTTTCGAATATTTGCTATTAGTATACATAATATATTCATATTCAGCATAGAACCACCCCTTTTTCGGTTTTTATTCAAACTTAGATATATTATACAACGTTTTTCCCTATGAACTTATTTCAGATGTTATTTCCTTATTTTTTCTGTAGCAACTCTTTTCGGCACAAGAAAACCTTACATATTGTACTCTTTGCAATTAACTCTGCTCAAGTACTTCAACCAAATTGGTAGTTTCAAATCGTTTGGAATTTTGTAAAGCCTTTTCTTTATAATATGAGTATTTACTTGGATCATATAATAGCAATTTTACTTTTTCTAACCATTCTTGAATATCTTCGGGATTTTCTACAGTCATTTGTTCATTGCCAGCTGCTTCTGGTATACCTCCAATATGACTAGCTAAAATCGGTATTGAATTTATATTAGCTTCTACTATTCCTCTTCCAAAACCTTCCTTACACAAAGAAGGGAGGAGATAAATTTTGCCAGTTTCATATATCTTTTTTATATCTTGTTGTCTTTGTTTTAATGTAATATTAGGAATGCTATCAATTTCTTGTTGATATTTCAAAGGTGCAGGTCCCCAAGTTTCATAAATAACAAACTCTTCATTTTTGAAAATCTTGGCAAGAGATAATATTATTTCTATGCCCTTAACTTTGATAGGATTAAAAAAAAGTATTCGCTTTTTTTTATATTTTACAGATAAAGATTTATATTTTTGTTGAGGAAATAAAGGATAAACAACTGTTGTTTTTGATTGAAGCTCACTAGGTAAACGGTTACGAATGTCATTTGAAATGCATATAATTCTTGAAACAGTATTTGACCGAAGTACATCGAACTCATTATTTGAAATTATCATATTTTCTGAAGAAAAGTGACTGTGAAAAAAATAAATAATTTTACATCCTTTTTCTACCGCATATCTACTTAATTCATATAATCCGTTTAATTGAGAAAATATAATATCTGGTTTATATTTATTAATAAGTGGCAAAGCATAATAATAAAAATTTTCTCTATTAGGGGAAAAGCATCTTCCAAAGACATCATTCACTTCTTCGTATTTTCCTTTTATAATTTTTTCATATTGCTTAGTATACAAATAATACCTTTCATTACAATTAATAGTTAACACATTGTAGCCCAACATCGCCAAAAACTCCAAAAAATCATTCATTGTTTCTTCTGCGCCCGATAATTGATAAGGAGGGAAACTGTTTGAATTACAAAATAGGATTTTCATTTTTGTATTTAATAGCTCCTTTAGCAACAGCAAATTCAATCATTCTTCCTACATATTCATAAATGCTTTCTAAACAACAAGTATAATTATTGATACATAAAATTCTATCGCAAAGATCTTGTATAATGCCTCTATTTTCCGCCACCTCGTTAAAAATCTTAGCAAATTTTTCTGTATTTATCTTGTCCAATAAAGTGGCAACTTCATTTTTATGAATCACATAATCAATTTGAGAAAATAAAAGTTGTATTGCTAGCGTCTTACCATTCACCCTAAAATTTTCTAAGGAACTATTCAAAAAGCTATAAGGAATAAAATTCAAAAAAATAGCATGTTTGTATTCGAGATTATTACTTAAAATCACTCCTTTCTCACATAAGTTCTCATTGAATTTTGTACCTAAGAAAGGTGTTGCAAAGTAACGAGAATAAATAAACAAAGATTTTTTCTTTTTTATATTTTTTTAAGGATTCGTAAGTCTCAAAAAGAGTTTTCATTGTTTCTCCATCATAAAAACACATAATTAGAAACTCAATCATTTCAAATTCTTTTTCACTCAACAAATTATAAGCTTCAATAAAAGCTGTTTTTTTATTTTTTTTATTCATATTATTATATAAATCCTCATTTTGAGTTTCAAAGCCTAATTCAAATCCTTTACAACCACATTTTTTCATTCTTTCTAAAAGATGCCTATTTTTGCAAATGATTTCAGGCCTTGATAAACATATCCAATTGAACTTTAGCCTTTCTTTCTCAATTAGCCAAAGGAATTCATCCATCCATGTATCGCTAAATAATAAGTTATCATCATAAAAGTGATAATCAGAAATGTTATATTTTTCAATTTCTTTCTTAATTTCGTTAAACACTAAATGTGGTGATCTATACCTAACCGTCGTACCCCAAGTTAGATGGGTGGAACAAAAATCACATTTATACAGGCAACCTCTGGAAGCTATGATTGGTAAAGCATGTGAAGCTTTATTAATGTGGATATTCTCATTGTATCGTGTTAAATCAAAAATTTCCCAATTAGGAATTCCATATTTGTCAACATCATCTGAAAGATATATACATTTTTTTATATTTTCTCTTTCAGCTTGATCATATTTGGAGTTCATAACGATATTAGGAGGGTACTCCAGATTTTTGCATTCAAAAAAGACTTTTTTCAGTATTATTTCTAATGCTTCCTCGCCTTCACCGATGACGGAAAAATCGGCGCCACATTTTATAAACAGTTCAGGATCGACACTTACATGATTCCCACCACAAATAATTATTGGAGAAATATTCTTTTTGATTTTTTGAATAATATCTAAAGATTGAACTACTTGCATTGTTTTTACTGTTATAGCTAATGCATCTGGTCTTATTTCACAAATTCTTTTTGAAATTTCATCAGTAGATAATTCGTCAGGCAACGCATCAAGCAAAAAGCACTTTACTGAATTGCCAAAAACTTTATTAATATAAGAAAATAACATCGCTATCCCTAAGTGTGGAGGTTTATAAGTTTCCATTCCTTCAAATGGTGGTCTAACAAAAACCATTTTAATTTTTCTCAATTTATGTTCCCTTCCTTAAAATCAATTATAATTAATATGTCGGTAATATTTTTTGATCTTATTATCTAATAATTTACATAACTTACTTTTTTTAAATTCATCATATGAACACACCCCAAATTTTTCGCTCATTGTTAAAAAGTATTCAAATACCGCATACTCTATATGTATAAAGAAAAATAGATCTAATCTATTTTCTCCAGAATTAGGTTCTTTTTCGCTTATTGAAAGTACGAGTGAACTAAGAGATACATCATATTCATTTTGAAACTGACACATAGCATGATATAAACTCGATACGTCACTATTTACGAATTTAGGCACACTTTTACCATGTATGCTACCTTCATAAAATTGATGATATTTATTATAATAAGTAGTACCATAAAAAGGTATTAATGTTTGATATAAATTTTCTCTTGTATCATAATTGCAAAGATTGTTATTTTTCAAAAAATCAAACGAAATTCGAATATCTCTAAGAGATTCCAATGCCTCAAACATGATTATAAAAACGCTTATGTCAATATTACAACTTCTTAGAATATCAATAGCTTTTTGGTTTATTTTGTTATCAGTTTGTTTATTATAACGCTTCAAGACCTCGTTGCTATTTGATTCTATACCTAAACTAATATGAAGCTTCCCACTATTTGCCAGCTCTATTATAGTTGTTTTATTATTAACTATTTGATCACTTCTCGTTTGAAAACTAATTTCTATGTTCGGATATAGTTTCCTTAGTTCTTCAATTATTCTTTTAGCTCTTAATGGATTTACAAAAAAATTATCATCAATAAAACTCACACATCTATATTTTAATTTTCCAAACTCTAACTTACATTCAGCCAAAACGTTTTCTACAGAGCGTGCTAACCAATAATTGCTTTTACAATTTACACAATAAGAGCAATTATAAGGACAACCTCGACTTGAACAAATCGTTAAAACCTTTTGTGAAACATCTATTAATTTTTTATTGTTAAAATCATAAATTATATCCTCTCTATTTCCAAATGGGATTTTATCTAAGTCAAATTTTACATTGTAGGTTGAATTCTCTTTAATAATATTATGATTATCTCTATAAATTAATCCCGGTGTTTTATACATACGCGAAGTACCAAAATTGATGACAAAAAACAAAAAAGAATATTCACCTAATCCCCTTATAGCAAAATCAACTTTTGGAAAATCTTTTAAAATTTTATCTCCCGCTAGAGAGGCGTGATGTCCTCCTACAATTATTATATTATTCCGATCTTTTAATTGATCGATAAATAATGCTGTTTGATCAAAAATTAATGAATAACTTGATATTCCTATGATATCATAAGCTTTTAGATCATATTTCATTATTAGTTTCTCTGTAGTTAGTTCAGTAGCTGAAAAATCAAATAAATCACAATGAATTCTATTTCTCTCACACAAAGCCTTAATATACCCTATACCTAAAGGGAAAGTAGGTTTTAGTGAAATAATTCTTCCTTTCTCAGGTGGAAGAAGTAGGGCAATTTTCATGCTCTGCAAGGTACTAAAATTGCTAATAGAATTCCATCTCCTTTCTTAATTAAAATTATTATCTTCAAAAATTCTAAAACACTCATTTTAACCGTCTTTTAATACCTTCAATATTAAAAAATTGCCTCCTTTGAGCACAATTTGTTCGATACCACATCCGGTTCTCTTCCAAAAAGTGTTGGTAGAAAAAATGAAATATGAACAAATGATTAAATAATCTGGTATCATTTAGAAGAAGGATACAAAAAAGGACAAAATACTTGCTATTAAAACATCCTAACAACCTTACTGAGAAAGATAAAGTTAGACTCAATGAGACGCCCCGAAGGGGGTTCAAGGAAAAACAACATCTTGACACAGTTCAAGCATACGGATTGGTACTTGAGTTTAAAAAAGATATTCGATTACAAGAAACCTTCTTATGCAGCTAAGTATTTTAAACGATGGTATGAAAAGGTAATGAAATCAAATATACCCGAAATGATTAAAGCTGCTAACACTCTCTTAAATCACATAGAAGGTATCTTGTTGCACATAAAAACGAATATCTCAAACGGTAAAATAGAAGGTATGAACTCTAAACTTAGAGGATTTACTAAAAGGGCTTTTGGTTTTAAAACATTAAAGAATTTAAAAATCACTATCTTTATTGCCCTTGGTAAACTTAATTTAACTCCAGCTTAATTACCCACTATTTTCGTGATAGAACCATAAAAATATCTTAATTACATGAAAAATAATATTCTTATTAAAGGATGAGAAGGTGATTCGTTTAATTTCTTTCAACCATTATAAAGAATTGATAAATCGATACTGTGCACGAGAAATAAAACTATTAACTTTATTGCCTTGGTTAGCCTTTCTTTAACCTGCTTTCTCTTTGCAGAAGCTTTAAAAAAATTTACCTACAGGATTCGGCACCGGGACATCATAATAACTAACTTACTCTGTAAGTTCTCCCCATAGCTATCATTAAATCTTCTCCTAAGTCAGAGATTTTTAAATTTTCATAATCCTTAGGTATTAAAGAAAGAATCAGATTATCACATATGATACCCAACTCTTTTGCCAACTTTATCCTTTGCTCTTTGGTTAATTCTATTTCTCCTTTCTTAATTTCTTTAACTAATTCTTTTCTTTTACTTAGCATCACTTTTTACCTCCTTGTATAATATGTTTAATACTGCCTTTAGAAACTCTAAAATGCTCATTACATCATGGTTTTAAAAATCAATTTTTTCCCAAAATATCTCCTTTCTCCTTCTGCACTTTTACTCAGTATTTGAAACTCTTTTTTACTAATTCTCTGAAAAGCGAGACATCTTATCCTATTCTCTAACCCTCATAAAAACCACCTCCCCTTTTCAAAATTTTTCTATTTCTAAAGTGTCTATAATATGTTTATAGTGTCTTCCGAAATTCTAAAACATGCATTGTAACCGACTTTTAATACCTTCAATATTTGATTTTTACATCCTAGGTGTATAATTTGTTTGATAGGATATCTTTGTTTTTTGGTAATAATATTATACAATTGTCATTAATAATGAGATGAAAGCTTATACATTAATAAAAAATCTTTTGTACTTATTTTGTTTTTTGTTCTTATTTTAACTTACTTTATCATTTATTAACCATCAATTTGATTTTTTCTGAAATGGGTATTATAACATTTGGTAATATTATAACATTTCGGTAATAATATGTCAAATACTTTTGGCTCCTTGTCAAATATGGTTGATGGAACAGACTGAAGAGATGATGAAAAAGGTAATACAGCTTTTTTTGTTGAATAATTTCAGCTCAGAAAGGATAACTGTTTACAATATGTTGTTCCTTCTGTGATGAAATTTGGTAGTTTTATGAATCTTTCTGGCATCACTCCTAATAGAACTTTTTTGGTATATCTCAAAACTTCCTTGAATCCAAAACTTATTCTTTTTATTAATTTTATGTGTGTATGACGTCCTTCTACTTTAGCCGTCGTTGTTCTATTAACGAAATATTGGAGTATTTCTTTTTCCCACCTTATATATGTTTTGGCCCATCTCCATACCTGAGGATCTTCACTTTCTTCCATCATCCCTATCAATATGTGTAATCTTCTTTTCCCTTCTTCATATGTTTCTGCTTTATACATCCATTTCAACATTAGTAGGTATCTATAATACTCTTTTAGATATGGATGTTCCTTCAATGTCTTGTATAATCTCTTTACCTTTTTCTTCTCTTTTAAGTTCGTTTAAAAGTTTGTTCGCTACCCACCTTCCGCCTATAAATCCGATACTTGATTGACCTTTCAAGGCCGTATTAGAAGGATGATTGTAAAAGGCGGATCCTCAAACAATACTAAAGCGAGGTGAAAAAATATGTATTTTGTTGGTATTGACGTTTCTAAAAACTCTTTTCATTACTACGTCCAGAATTCAGATAGGGCCAAAATCGTTAGCGGTAAACTCAAACAGAATATGAATGGTTTCACAACTTTCGACAAGATCCTTAAAAAGTTCAGCAAAAGAGAGATTATAATTGGTATGGAATCCACTTCTATTTACCATCAACATTTGTTTTCTTATCTACTTAAACACGATTATGATGCCCATATCATTAATCCCCTTTTGTTGAAAGAATTCAGAAAAAGTGAAACTCTTCGCCATTCTAAAAACGACAATATTGATTCCAAGCTGATCTCCATTTAGGTAAAAAGAAACGCCCCGAAGGAGGTTCAAGGAAAATATCCAGACAAGATTCCTTCTTCTAAGGAGATAGATAATTTCACTCAATACTCTCGCGAGATCGTCAACCTTTCTGAGGAGATTTCAAGGGTTAAGAATGAAATCAAACGCTATGTCTACATTTTGTTTCCTGAATTGGAATCTTTTCAATCCAATATCTTTACCAAGAGTTTAATGAATTTATTGTATAACTTCCCTTCTGCAAGGAAGATCGCTACAGCCAACAAAAAACAGCTTATCGATGCAATGAAGATAGATAATCAATTGTATTTCGATGAAAATAAGTTGGACCAAATCATCACACTTTCTAAAAATTCAATAGCAAGTGGCAACGATGCACATGAGTTAGCTCTTCAAAAAAGAATAGAATTGTTGTTCAAACTTGAATCAGATCAAAAGCTCTTCAAAGAAAAATTGAAATAAACTTTGAACAATTCATCAAACGATGTAATTAAAAACCAGGTAGAATTAATACAATCTCTTGATGGTTTCAACGAATCAGCTTTAAATATTGTAGCAGAAACAGGAGATATCAACCGATTCCATTCTGCTTCTGCCTTGATGGCTTTCGTTGGTATCGATCCTCGTACAGAGGAATCAGGTCAAATGAAAAAAGGTTGGTTTATCAATAGAAAAGGTAACAGGTACCTAAGAAAAGCTGTTTACATCGCTGCCACCGTTGCTATTCTAAACAATGAATACTTCAAGAATTATTACCTGAAACTACGTACTCGAGGTAAATCACATACTGTTGCTGTGTTAGCTGTAGCGGGGAAAACACCCCGAAGGGGGTTCAAGGATTGTTGAGAATAATATATTCACTGGTAAAGAGCGGGAAAAAATATGATCCTAACTATCATTACAAATTACAAAATCAAGAAATGAGCGTTCATAACAATTATACAGCAAAAAAAATCAAAAAGAGAAATAGTAACCTGAACAAACAACAACCGCTACTTTCAACCTAGAAGTACAACTGAATAAGGATTTTTTAAATAAAAAATATTTAAAATTTTTTTAATTAAATAGGGGACTATCATACTTGACTTTTAACTTAAAACCCGTGTTAGATCATAATTAAGTGTCATCGAAATAGGGTATTGGTTAGATAGTATTTATGTCTTTGAACTTGATTTGCTTTTTGTTAGTTGAATGTTGTATAATTTATCCACAAGAATATTTATTTCCTTGAACCCCCTTCGGGGTGTTTCTTTTCTCAATTTTACCATGTTTAAACTTTCGTATGTTTTCTTTAGTTGAGATTTAGTTTTTTCGCTAACAGTATTGCTTTCAAGCAACCGTTGGTATGGAGTCTTAGGTTTCTCGTATTCTTTTTTTATTGTTTTACCCGTGTCGTTCTTTACTTTGTTTTTTAGTTTAAAGCTAGCTATGAAGAAGTTATCTAGTAAGTCTGCTCTGTTGTAAATCTCGTTGAGCAGACTTACCTCTTCTTCACTCTCATACCTGAAATACCCCACCAATTTTCTTACCTTATCCCCGTTCTTTTGTTCCACGTGAGCGTTATCGTTTTTCTTGTAAGGTCTACTTCTTGAAAGTTTAACTTCGTTATTCCCTTTTACCTTTTCAAAAAGCACTTTAAGTATAGTTTTATCGTTATCAGGATGATAATGTATAATGTCAACAGGCAGCTTCGTATGAGCAAGAAGATCCATATTCTCAACGCTCCTTTGATTTTTACCAAGCCCTGCAGCTCTTGATATCCATTGTGAATAAAGATCCGTATATACAGCTGTCACAGCAAAGGGCCCTGCACTAGATCCTCCATTATGTTCTACGAAATCAACTTCAATATATCCTACCTCTTCAAAGGCATATCTTCCAAAGTTTGCTGAAATTGGTACCTTTTGATATATGAACGCATTACCTTTATGCTTCTTTGTAGATACCTTAGGAAATCTACTTACCATTCTTTTCAATGTACCTAAGGATACCTTCTTTGCTTCTTCTGTCTTTGAAAGTTCATACAATGAAAATCTGTTATTCTTTTTCAATTCCTCGATGTATACTTCCAACATCGGATGAAGTTTTTCAGCACAAATACATCCAGATAATCCCCAACATTTCCACAATATCACTTCATGAATAGATTCATACTTCTTCTTTGGTCCTCTTCTCTTTTTTGAATTCTTTTGAGTATCTTTTTCTTGAAACAGATACCTATTCTTATACCTTTCAAACCTTTTTACAGCTGTAGCTCTTTTTACTTTTGTTAGTTCACAATACTTTGAAATAATCTCTGACTTCTCTTTTTTACTTGATTTCAAATATTTTTCTGCCAAACCTTAGACCCCCTCTGGGGCGTTTTCTGGTTAGTTCCATATCGAATGCCTCCATTTTTCCCTTGTCTCCTTTCAAAAAGAGTCAAGGATATGATATCATTTCAAAGACATCGAATTATGATCTAACCAATCTTTTTCACGGACATCTAATATGATCTAATGCGAAACCTTTGTCAATACCCAGTATTTGTGCTATAATTTTGTTACTCATGATATCACTCCTCTTTCTCTTTTTATTTTTTGTTATTTTGTTCTATGAGGAGTGATATCTTTTTTTTCCCTTTTCCAAGTATTTCATCAACCATTTTTATTATACAGCCATTTAAAAGTTTCTTCTCATGCTCAAAGAATGTTATAATATTAATTGATCCCCAAAGTTGAAATTAAAAGGGCAAAAAAGTAAAGAAGGTGAAATACAAATGGAAAGGCCACTGAATGTTAAAGTTGATGTTGTTTCAGATAGAACTATAAGAGAAGAGTTAAAAGATGAAATATTAAAAGAAGCTATATTAATATGAAAAGAGACTACACTCTTTTATTAAAATTTTATAAGTTGGAGAAGATGTATGGCTAAAAGGCAAAAAATTTCTAAGAAAAATACAAAATATAAAATTGAAGTATTAATCGATTTGGCAAAGGGGGAACTACTCAATCAAGGCATAACTAACTTCAATTATGAAAAGGTTATCTACGATGCCAAACTCAGCAAATCGACTGTTTATAAAAAGTTTGGAAAAAAAGATGAATTTATAATTTTTGTTATTAAGAGTTTATTGGACGATTTCTTCACCCCTTTTAAAAAATACGTAGATAATTTTGACACTTTCCACGAAGTTCTTGATTTTCTATCTAACTTAAACTTCGATGTTCAATCTCTGATGAAAGAGTACCCCATAGATGATCTTTTTGAACACCCTGAAATCACTTCCATCATAAACGATTACTACTATCAACGTTTTGGTAAGGTAATCATTGAAAAGATTGCCGAATTTCAAAATGCAGGGCAAATAAGAAAGGATATCGAAGCTAAATACATCTTAGAATTTCTTACATCCATTACAAAAGGCATGGGTCTGATGCTCAAAGATCATGATTTTAAAGAAGTTATTAATAATTACAGAAAGTTAATTGAAACCGCCTTAGCTTATAAAATAAATTCTGAAAAGGAGTGAATAATATTAAATCCAAAAACCACTTAAGATCTAGTAATTTTTTGACCGTCTTGAGTTTCACAATATTTATTTTTCTTTTTTTTAATGTTAGTGCAGTTGTCATAGCTGCACCAATTTCGAGTCGAGTTCCAATTGCTAGAGATAACGAAGATTCATCAAAAATACAAATAATAGAACCTTCAAAAATTGCTGAACCTGTTCCCACAATCCATCCTTCGAAAACAATAACTCCTCAAATCCAAAATGAATTAATTTCAAAATTTGAAAGTTTTCAAGGATTCGTTGGGTTTGAATTGAGAGATCTTGGCACGAGTGAAGTTCTTATCGACTATAATTCAGAAAAATTATTCATTCCCGCCTCAAACACAAAATTAATTACCGCCCTCGTTGCCTTGGAAAGTCTAGGGAATAATTACAAATTCGAAACTAAAATATACCATACAGGGGAAATATCACCGCATTTCAGAGGAAATCTGTATATAAAAGGATATGGAGACCCCGTTTTAACTTCTTTACAATACAAAGAAATACTAAAAAGGGCAACGGTGGATAGGGGAATAAAAAAGATATATGGTGATATTATTTTCGATTATTCCTTCATGACCGAAGAAGGTTTTGGAAGAGGCTGGATGTGGGATGACCCACAACCACAAATCGCGGCAATTAATATTTGGCAAACAAGTCATGAATCTTTTAAATATAAAACAAATTATGAAATAAAGGATTACATTAATTTTCTTACAACATTATTCTTACAAGAAATAGGTGTTGAGTTTTGGGGAGAAATAAGATATGATGAAGTGCCTTTTAACGCTAATCTTCTATATACAAATCATTCTCCACCACTAATCAATATAATACAACAAATGTTGGAAACAAGCGATAACCAGATAGCCGAACAGATTTTTAGAAATCTTGGCGCTATTTATGGCAATGGGAAAATAGAAGATTCTGAAAATCACTCTAAGAAAGTAATCAAAGAAACCTTAGGATACGACATGACCAATTATGTAATTAAAGATGGCTGTGGATTATCTATGTACAACTTGTTATCTCCAAAGATGATATCTGATACATTATTTTATCTATATTCAAAGTATCAATCTAATTTGTTTGATTACTTAGCATCACCATACGAAAAAAGTACACTTGAAAATCGTTTCAATTTTGAAATTTATGCAAAAACCGGAACTTTATATTACGATTCTGCCATCAGTGGGATTTTCAAATCAAATAGTGGGAATTATTACCTTTTCAGCTTAATGGAAAATAACTTTCCCTTTGATGTTTTGAAGGTAAAAGAGTTTGAAAATTCCATAATCAACTATCTCTATGAAAACTTATAATAACAAAAGGGGGAAGAACTTATGGGTGAAGAGTTCAACGGTTACTACAGATTTCCGACCATTTACAACGATCAAATAGCCTTTGTTGCAGAAGATGACATCTGGGTAGTTCCTTCTTCAGGGGGTATAGCTAGAAGGTTAACCACAAATGTTGGAGAAATCTCCGATCTAACTTTTTCTGAAGATGGAAAATGGATAGCTTTTACTGGAAGAGATGAAGGAGTACCTGACGTATATATAATTCCTTCAATTGGGGGCGTACCAATTAGGTTAACATATCTAGGCCAAAACAGCAAAGTACTTTGTTGGCATAATGGAAAGATAATCTTTTCATCAAACTATGCTCAACCATTTAAAAGGATCACATCTCTATGGGAAGTAGACGTTGAAGATAAGAGGAAATTAAAACAATTAGATTTTGGTATAGCCACTGAAATCTCGTTTGGGAAAGAAAAAGGTGTTGTTTTAGGAAGGAAAACTGGAGATCCAGCTCGATGGAAAAAATACAGAGGTGGAACAGCCGGCGAATTACTGATAGACTTGGAAGGAAACTACAACTTCAGAAAATTGATCGACTTAAAATCTAACTTTGCCAATCCAATATGGATCCAAGACCGAATTTACTTTATCTCAGACCATGACGATGTTGCTAACATATACTCCTGCACAGTTGAAGGGAAAGACCTAAAAAAGCATACACATCATAAGGATTTTTATGTCAGAAACCCAAAATCGGATGGAAAAAATATTGTGTATCATGCCGGTTCGGATATTTATATCTTGAATGTATCAAATAACGTATCAGAAAAGGTAAATATAAAATACTACAGTACCTTACCCCAAAGAAACAGAAAATTCGTTAACCCGACACAGTATTTTGAAGGTTTCTCTATTTCTAAAAATGCTGAGAATTTAATAACTACTCATAGAGGCAAAAGCTTTTATTACAACAACTGGTACGGTCCGGTTAAACAACTTGGAAAAGAAAACAGTGTCAGATATAGACTTACCACATACCTAAATCTAAAAGATGAAGAAAAGGCAGTAACAATAAGTGATGAAAATAATTATGAACATCTCGAGGTGTATGATCTAAAAACTGGTAATTTAATAGATAAACTAGAAGAATATGATTTAGGAAGGGTTATGAATATCGTTGCCTCGCCTAACGATGAAGAAATTCTGTTAACTAATCAAAGAAACGAACTTATCTTGATCGATTTGAGAAACCATAAGAAGATCGACGTGGATAAAAGTAACATTGGTCCCTTTGCTGGATATTCTTTCTCTCCAGATGGTAGATGGATTGCTTATTCAAAATTTATAAACAGCAAACAAGCAGCTATTATGATATTTGATAAGGAAAAAGAAGAGGTACACCAAGTTACAAAACCTATTCTATTTGATGTAGACCCTGTCTTTGATCCTGAAGGGAAATATCTTTATTTTCTATCTTATAGAATATTCAACCCAATTGAAGATAGATTTCAAATGAATTTAGCTTTCGAAAAAGGAACAAAGCCTTATCTTATAACACTAAAAAAAGATATTTGCTCTCCATTTCAGGAAATAATCAAAGAAGAAGAAGAGAAAGAGAAAGAGAAAAAAGAAGAAGAAATAAAAGTTGATATTGATTTTGATAACATCGCTGATAGAATTATACCCTTCCCGGTTAGTGAAGAAAGATATGTAAATATACAAGCTGCTAAAGAGAAGGTTTTTTACGCTATTTCTCCTGTAAGTGGTGTACTGGAAGATGAAGAAGATATGCTCAGCGAGAAACATGAAAAATTAACCTTGAAATACTACGATCTCACAGAAAAAGAAGAAAAAACTTATCTTGAGGGAATTTCAGATTTTCAAATTTCCGAGGACAAAGAAAAAATCGCAATTCTGATAGACGATGAACTAAGAATTCTTAAAACTACCAATCCTCCCTCCCCAGAACAAGAAAAAGAATGTGAAAATAAGTATACAAGAAAGTGCGGCTGGATAGATTTTCACAGAATCAATGTGGAAGTTCAACCACTGTTAGAATGGAGACAAATGCTTTGTGAAGCTTGGCGCCTACAAAAGTTCTATTTTTGGAACAAGGACAAACTAGACGAAATTGAATGGGATAAGATATTAGAAAAGTATTATCCTCTAGTTGAAAGAATAGCAACAAGAACAGAATTTTCTGATTTAATATGGGAAATGCAAGGCGAATTAAAATCATCACACGCCTACGAGATGGGAGGAGAATACAAACCCAAACCAGTTTACAAAATTGGATATTTAGGAGCAGATTTGATACTCGATGAAGATAAAAATCTATACAAGATTAGTCACATCGTAAAGGGAGACATATGGGACGAAAAAAATAAACCCCCATTACTTGGACCAGGGGTTGAGGTAAAAGAAGGAGATTACCTATTAGCGATAAACGGCATAGAAATAAAGGATAAAATACCCAATGAATTTTTGGTGAATTACAGTGGTAAAGATGTTGAAATAGTGGTATCAAGCAGCGATAATATTGATCATAAGAGAAAGTATGTTGTCAAAACGTTAAAAGATGAAACACCTCTAAGATACCGAGAATGGGTAGAAAAAAACAAGAAATATGTTCATGAAAAACTGATTCACGGATTGGATACATTCACATCCCAGATATGGGATACACTGGATATGTAGAATTTCACAGAAACTTCTTAAGCGAAGTCAGATATGATGGACTCATAATCGATGTAAGAGTCAACAGTGGTGGTTTTGTATCTTCAATGATCTTGGATAAATTGAATAGAAAGTTTATTGGATACGATCTCTCACCATATAGAGAAGCCCAAGCCTATCAATATGACAGTGTAAGAGGCCCAATGGTTGCTATAACGAACGAGTTTGCTGGTTCAGATGGGGATATTTTTAGTCACTCCTTCAAATTAATGAAACTAGGGAAACTTATAGGTAAGAGAACGTGGGGGGGAGTGATTGGAATCTGGCCCAGAAATCCACTTGTTGATCATACCATAACAACTCAACCAGAAATGGCCTTTTGGTTTAAAGATGTTGGATGGGATGTTGAAAATTATGGAACCGATCCGGACATTGAAATAGATATTACCCCAAAAGATTATAAAGAAAATAAAGATACGCAACTCGATATGGCTATAGAGATTGTACTAAAAGAACTGAAAGAAAATCCACCAATAGCTCCAAATGATATCAAAAAGCCATAAATTATTAAATAATACAAAAGCCGAGCGTACTGCTCGGCTTTTAGTTTAAATTAAGATCTGTTTCTTATCTCTCTTCAATTGGAAAAGATACGTATTTAGGAATACCATTTTCATAAAGCGGATAACTTTCTCCTTGGATTAAAGGTTTAGCATACTCAATAAAATTCTCATTCACACCATAACCATCAACAGAAATATATTCTTCAGGTAAATATTTGGTATTATTTGCCACTTCAAATAAGGGAACCTTCCCAAATTCTATCTTGTAAGGGTTGTTCGAAAGGCGGTTAATTGTTACCATGAATCCTGATATACCATCCAGAGCATATTCTAAGGCCTTTTCCCCTACCATAACCGCTTCAGTTTGATCAGTCTTACTAACGATGTGTCCAGCACTTCTTTGAAGATAATCCGGGATAGACACATGTACTTTCAAACCTAACCTTGTTAAAATAATGTTGGCAACAACTCTTCCTACATCTCCCAACTGCCTGTTTCCAAAACTATCGGTGTATCCCATATCAGAAACAAAAGCCCCGCTTTTATACCTAATACCTTCAGAGACAGCAATCGTACAGTAACCATTCTTACTTACTTCTTTTTGAACTTTGTCTATAAAATGATCTTCTTCAAAAATCCTTTCGGGTAGCAAAATGATATGAGGTCCAAAATCTCTATTCAACTTTGCCAACGAAGTAGCTGCGGTAAGCCAGCCTGCATGTCTCCCCATTGTCTCCATTATGAAAATTTTTGTAGAATCTTTTGCCATACTACGCGTATCTATACTTGCTTCCAACATTGAAATTGCCAAATACTTTGCTGCAGAACCATAACCCGGAGAGTGATCGGTGCCGTATAGATCGTTATCTATTGTTTTTGGAATACCTATGACTTTTAAATCATAACCAATTTTTTTTGAATACTCATCGATTTTATGGGCCGTATCCATTGAATCGTTACCACCGTTATAAAAGAAATAACTAATATTATAATCTTCAAACGTTTTAAAAAGTTTTTGAAAACCTTCTTCGTCTCCTTCTTTTAACCTATGTCTGCAAGTACCAAAGGCACTTGCAGGTGTGGTTTTCAAATTATTTATTTTATCAAAAGATTCTTTTGTTAAATCGAATAATTTCCCTTCAAGGACTCCAGTGATACCATTTATTCCCACATATATCTTATCAATTTGTGGATCCTTTAAAGCCTTACTTATCAGTCCATATGCAGAAGCATTTATGACACTTGTAACTCCCCCTGATTGTGCATATAAAATATTTTTTTTGTTCAATAATTACACCCCCGAACTTTTAATTTAAATTACAATTTACCTATATTTCAGCCTTCTTCTGCAAGTTCCAGAAAACTTCTTTCTCTTATAGAATTCTTTTCAACAGAAAGGATCATTCCAAAACCTTGTGCATTTTTTGCTCCCAATCCTGAATTAAGCGCTAATTTCAACAATTGAGTTTCACCTTTTAAAATGAAATATCCAGTCCATCCTTTTATGATAATATCTTTGTAAAAAAGTAATTTCTCATTTTTTTCCGTTATACCGTAAGGTTCAATATAAAAATTATTGTTTTTTATTACAATACCTAATGCTGAAGCTTTTCTTTTGAGGTTTTCTTCTATCAATTTTTTAAAATCTGATGAATAGGGAGAAAAATAATGAGTGTAACGATTCCCGTTTGGTAGAATGATAGTTGAATATGCTGTAATAGGCGAGAGAGTTTTAACAAGCATTTCCTCATCAACTTCATTATTAATAACTTCATACTTCATTAAAGTAAAATAATTTTTTTCTATTCTTACGACCTTTTGTTCATTTATGGAATGTAAAACCGCTTTTACTAATTTATCAATTGGCGAGGCAAAATAAATATTGAAAAAGCCTTTAAATACCATTCTTCTATTTACAACTTTAAAGGAGTTGTGGGGATAAATCCTTGAAAAAGTGAAAAGCTTCAACTTCCTATCTTCAGATCTTGTTCCTAAATCGTGGTACTTCGGCACAGTGTCAGACATTAAATAGTAAAACAGTCCTTGCAAAGGTCTATTGTAATGAACAGGAAGATCGATTTTGTCACCTTCTAAAGCTCCAAAAACCAACTTAATAACCAATAGAATCCCCCCATATAATATTAATATTGAATTTTTAGATAAAACCCTTTGTGACAAACGCACAAAGGGTTTATTGACTCAAAGAAATTAAAATATAGCTTGTTCGGTCTCCTTATCGAATGCATGTATCATTTTTAAATCAATTGCGACTTCAAAATTCTGCCCAGATTTTGCTTGTGTTTGAGGACTTACCTTTGCAGTCATAGATTGTCCAGCAATCGTTAAATGGAGTAAAGTCTCACTCCCCAAAGGTTCAACAACGTCAACGAGAGCTTTTAAAATATTAGTTTCTTCAGCACCTTCGAAAAAATTTTTGTCATAAATATCTTCTGGTCTAACACCAAATATAACATCCTTATCTATATAATTTTCAAGTAAAGGGGCTTTATCATCTGGTACTTTTATAGATATTCCTTCTGATTTGAACCAGATGCCGTTATTTCTTGCTACTTTTACATTCAAGAAATTCATTGGAGGTGTCCCAATAAATCCCGCAACAAAAATGTTAGCTGGGTTATTGTATACCTCAAAAGGTCCACCAACCTGTTGAATTAATCCTTCATTCATTATAACAATTTTATCAGCCATAGTCATAGCTTCCACTTGGTCATGTGTAACGTAAGCAATAGTAGCTTCCAACCTTTTTTGTAGTTTCTTAAGTTCAGCTCTCATCTGGACCCTTAGTTTAGCATCTAAGTTTGAAAGAGGTTCATCAAACAAGAAAACTTTAGGATCCCTTACTATGGCTCTACCAACTGCTACCCTCTGTCTTTGTCCCCCTGATAACTGTTTTGGTTTTCTATCTAGCAAATGGTCGATCCCGAGAATTTTTGCGGCGTTTCTAACTCTCCTTTCAATTTCGTCTTTAGGGGTTTTCCTCAATTTCAATCCAAAAGCCATATTATCGTAAACAGTCATATGTGGATAAAGAGCATAATTTTGGAAAACCATCGCAATATCTCTATCCTTTGGTTCCACATCATTTACAACTTTTTGGTCTATTTTTATTGTTCCTTCAGTAATGTCTTCTAATCCCGCAATCATCCTTAAAGTAGTAGTTTTCCCACATCCTGAAGGTCCAAGTAATACAAGGAACTCCTTATCCTCTATTTCAAATTCTACATCCTTTACTGCGTGAAATCCATTTGGATAAACCTTGTTAACCTTTTCTAATACAACTTGAGCCATTAAAGTACACCTCCATCTTTTAATTTATTCTGTCTTTAATAACACTAAAACTTGTGTTAGCGCCCCTTCGCCTCGCAGCCAACCCATAAGGAAAAAAGAGTCTATGCCATACCTGCAGAGTCAACCAAAAAGAATGATGAACTCAGTAATCAAAATCTTTAAAAAAGTCCTTAATCCGATGATATTCCTCTACGTTTTCTATCTCAAAAAGAGAAATATCCCTCACTTCATCGACGAATTCCATGAGCTTAACAAATTTATCATAATCTAATAAAACAACCTTTGGTACACCATTCTTGGTAATAACAATGTCTTTGTTTTCAACTTCATCAACAACTTGAGATAATTTTGCTTTCGCTTCGGCTAAGCTATAAAAAGTAAAGTCTTTTAAATACATATCTCACACCCCTTGACTATAATTATAGTCAATTTATTCTAATTTGTCAACCCAAGGAATTTAAAGATTTTTGGGCATAATCAATTCTAATTCATTCTAATGCCAAATAATCTCATCTAATTGGTATATTTGGCTTTGGTATATCTTTTTACTTCTTCAATATCGGCAATAGAAAGGCCAAAACTCGACCAATAAGGGATAATTGTGTTGTTTAGAAGCAAAGGATCTATATTTGAAGATATAGCATTTTTTTTAACAAGTTCTTCGTATTCAACCGTGCCAGGAATTGGAGTAAATTCGTTTAAATTCACCTTTATTCCGAGCGAATGGCAGAAATCAACAGCTTGTATTACATCATTCTTATTCTGAGATGGTAGATTTACCAAGACGTAAGCATAAACATCGTTCATATCAAAACCAGCGTTTTTCAGACATGTAACCGCTTTTACAAGATCGTTATTAGTTACCTTAAACCCTGTCCCTTTTTGAATATTAAAATCATAGCTTTCGTATCCCAGCTTTATCGTCTTAAAATTTGCTTTTTTCAATAACAAAGCTATTTCATCATCAACACGCCGAGCATGTATACCATTGGGCAAATGATATCGAACGTCAAATTTAGAAAGGTACTTCAGCAATTCTTTAATATCTTTTCTTAATAAAAACGCATCGTCAAAAAAAACGATATCCTTTACATAAGGTCTTTTTTTAAGAATACACTCTATATTATTTATTATTTTGTCTATACTTCTATATTGAAATTTCCACATCTTAGGAGTTACACAATACGTACAGTGAAAGGGACAACCTACTGAAGAAACCAAAACAACGTAAGTAAGATAGGAATCATAAAAATCGTAGGTAAGATCGATTTCTTCAAACCAGTTGAAGTTATCTAATTTTGTGGTATCTTCGTTTAGTGCTTCCAAAACTGTCTTTAAAGGAGACATGCCTGTTCCTGGAGAAATATTGACTCGAAATTTGGAAAAATTATCTTCTGCATGCTTTGTATACAACGTGGAATAAATTCCACCTAAAAAGATAGGAGTTGAATGGAAGATATTTCTCAAAATTTCGATAGTTTTTTCTCCACCGTAGTACCAGTATGTTAAAGTGATTCCCACCAAAATTGCATCAACTTTGTTCTGTTTTTTTATAGCTTCTAATTTACTTTCAAACAATTTTAAAGGTAATCCATACCTTTTAAATTTTCTTGGAATATTCTTTAATATATCCGGCTTTTCAACGCCTTCGTTATAAAACTTACCAGTTCCGTACTTTTTATCTTTTGGAGGATATTTTGAAATTAAATCATCATCATGCCTGTTTAGCAGATCGATAAAAGTTACGCTGTGACCTAAATAAGTTAGTACCTCACTTATGTATAACAACCCTAAGGCTTAAGCCAAAAATCATATGCTGCAAAATCGTAGATCCAAGGATTAACAACCAAGAAGTTCAAATCGTTGCCTCCTATCACAATTTTTTTATTTCTTTTGAATAATATAATATTCCCTTTAGTGTTAAATAAGGGTCGTAATGCTTGAAAAAAGATGTTTTACTCGAAAGGAAACTCATATCTCCACCAGTTGCTACAACGACAAAATCTTTGTTCCTTTCTCTTTTTATTTCGTCTATAAGTCTCTCTATCCCGTATAACGTTGTTTTTATTACCCCTATTTGAATATTGTCGATAGTATTTTTCCCCAAATGGTATTCAGGAATCTTTATCTCTACCTTCGGAAGTTGAGCGGTTCTTGAAAACAATGAGCTTATGGCGGTCTTAAATCCAGGAATTATCGCACCACCAACAAAATTCCCTCCTTCTAAGACATCTACGGTTATAGCGGTTCCAAAATCTAGAGCAATTACGTTGTCACCATATTCTTGTTTACATGCAATAACGTTACATATTCTATCCGCTCCAACTTCTTTGGGATAATCTACTAAATATGCTATATTATTAATTTTGTTCTTCGTACCAACAAAAATAATTTCAACATTAAAATATTTTTTTAGCATCTGTTCTAAAATAAAGTTTACATTGGGAACCACAGAAGAAATGCCTGCCAAGGTTATCTTGTTTAAATCAACATTTACTCGATTTAATAAATTTGAAATAATAACAAATAAACCATCCTCCGACTCAAAGCTACTTGGTCCAATTCTCCAAGTCAAAAACTTACCATCTTCGTGTATCCCAACCATCGTATAAGAGTTACCCACATCAAATAAAAGTTCCAATTTTACCCCTTCCCTTCTTATAATATTTGGTAGGCTGCCTTCCTTAGACGATTCATAACTGCTATACCTATACCTTTATCTTCTATACCTTCGATAATCATGGCATCAACTTTTTCATCGTATTTTCTTAACATTTCAAAAAGTTTAACCGCAAATTCATAGTAATTTGATTCACTACCTATAGTGTCAAAATTAATATTATGATCTTTATAATATCCAACATGTTCTTTCAGGCAGAGAACTAAAGGATTGTTATAACTTTTCACTTCCTCTAAAACCTTTTTTACCATAGTATTTGCATCATCATGTTCAACCAAAATAACAGGGGTGTTAGGAGCGTAATGCCTGTATTTCATACCCGGAGATTTTATATAGTCCGGTTCTATTTTTCCATATACAAAATCAGGAATAATAATATCTCCAAAAATCTCTTTTAATTTCTCAGGTGGAATGGGACCTGGACGTAATATTATTGGTATCTTTCCTTGAGTTAAATCAATTATCGTCGATTCTACTCCAAACTCTACTTTACCTCCAATAATTATATAGTCAACTTTCCCAAGCATATCCTTTAAAACATGTTCCGACATTGTTGGACTAGGCTTACCTGAAATATTAGCACTTGGTGCAGCAATTGGTACTTCAGCGTACTCTATCAATTTTAAAGCCACAGGATGGGCTGGCATTCTAATAGCCAAGGTGTCTTTTCCAGCTGTCACAATATCTGGAACAACCTCCCGTTTCTTCAATACAAAAGTAATCGGACCTGGTAATAACCTTTCTATTTTTTCTAAAAGAGCATAAGAGATATAAGTATACTCTAAAAAAGATCTAACGTTTGATACATGGAGTATCAAAGGATTGTCGTAAGGTCTACCTTTAGCTTCAAAAATCTTTCTCACTGCATTTTCTGAAAGACCATTTGCCCCCAAACCGTAAACCGTTTCAGTAGGAAAAACGACTGTTTTATCTTCTTTGATTGCTTGAGCTGCTTCTTTAATTTTTTCCTCTTCGATATTTAATGGATCCACTTCGATAACTTTGGTTTCCATAATAAATTCTCCTTTTCCGTTTGGCAAATAAAAATACCTCCAACTTATATTATACAAGAAAACATCAAAAAAGTGAAATAATCGATTATAATGACCTCTAATCTCTGTTAAATGTCTCTAAATACAAATATTCCTGAGTTTGACAGTTGAGAGATGAATTTTCAGTAAACAAAACGGAAGAAAGCGGGTTTGAGGAGATAAAACACCTATTTTTTTGAAAAAAATTTTTTGATGTAGTGACACTTTTTTCTCTTTTAATTATATTATTTTCTTGACTTCATAATAGTTATGTGGTATAATATTAAAGACATTATGAAGTCGGGAGATGATTTGGATGTATGTTAGAACCGTAAAAAACAATCAAGGGAAAGAATACTTAAGAATAGTAGAAAGTTATCGTGAAAACGGTAAGAATAAACAAAAGATTATCGCTAATTTGGGTAGAATCGATACTATCAGTAGAAAAGAAGTGGAAAATATTGTCGATAAACTCGTACAGATATATGATATAAAAGGTTATGTGAATTTGAATAGTGTTGAGGAAGCACCTGATAAGAAGAATTATGGGATAAAGGTAATAGTTGATAGATTGTTTGAAAGGTATGAGATGGATAAGTTCTTTGAAAAGATGGATAAAAAGGCGAGGTTCGATGTGGAAGATTTGTTGAAAATAATGGTTATGAACAGAATAATAGAACCAAAAAGTAAGTTGGGAATATTCAACGAGTTAGATTATTACGGATTCAAAAGAATAGATGAGGCAGAAACAGACGAAGAAGGGATAGCCTTACAATGGATGTACAGGACGCTAGATGTGTTAGCGCAGAAGAAGGAAGAGTTAGAGAAACATCTGTACAGTCAAAGGATAAGTTTATTTAATTCTGTAGTAGACTTAGTGTTTTACGACGTAACGACGTTAGCCTTTGAGACACAACAAACGAACGAGTTACTACAGATGGGGTATTCGAAAGATAAGAAGTTCAACGAATCACAGGTAGTTTTAGGGATGTCGATAGATAGGGATAGGATGCCGGTTAGTTTTGATATATACCCAGGTAACACGTTCGAAGGACATACGTTCAAAGATACGATAGAGGTGATGAAAAAGAGATATCAGTTGGGAAAGGTAATAGTGGTTTGTGATAGAGGGATGATGAGTAGAACCAATATGGAAATAGTAGAGAATTCTGATTACGAATTCATAGTGGGTAAATCGATAAAACAGTTAAAAAAGGTGGATATATTCGATGGAGGATTCACTGAAATAGCAAAAGGGATTGAATACAGAGAAATAGAATACGAAGGTAAAAGATTACTCATAATACATTCAGAGGAAAGGGCAGAAAAAGATAGAAAAGACAGGATTAGATTGATTGAAAAAGCGAAAAAAATGTTGAAAGATGGGAACATAGAAACAAAAAGCAAAAGAGGTGCAAAAAAGTACTTAAAGACAAAGAACGAAGTAGATTATACACTTGATATACAAAAGATAGAAAAAGACGAAAAATATGACGGATACTATGGAATAATAACCAACACACAGTTGAATCCAAAACAGATATTAGAGCAATACCATACCTTGTGGAAAGTGGAAGAAAGCTTCAGAACACTAAAGAATTATCTTGAGACAAGACCAATATTTCATTGGACACAGAAAAGGATAAAGGGACACATAGTGATGAGTTTCGTATCTTACATAATGCAAAGAACGCTTGAATTAGAACTAGAAAGAAATAATATAGAATACTCACACGAAAAGATAAGAGAAGCGATTAAAAACATGGAATACATAGATATTAAACTCAACGAGCAACATTTTGCCATTAGGACTAACATGAATCTTTTGGCTCAGAAGATATTGAAGGTACTTAATATACCAATTCCAAAAGTGGTAACCCCATATGAGGAATTCATAGAGAAACTAAAACTACAGAACGAAAATAAGGAAATTAAAGGGTTAGAAAAGAGCAAAGTGAAAGCATAAGACTAAAACACCGATAAACAAAGGAAAAGAAAGGCATGTAGTGACACTTTTGGAAAACAGAGAAAGCAAAAAACGCTTTTTTGCAATTATTCATGCCTGTTTTAGAATTCTTACGTTTTTGTAACTGTCAAACTCAGGAGAAAAGTCTCCAACTTATATTATACAAGAAAACATCGAAAAAGTGAAATAATCGATTATAATGAGCTCTAATCTCTGTTAAATGTCTCTAAATACAAATATTTACCATTTTACTAAGTAATTAGAAAAAATGTGATATAATTCAACAAAAGTGGGATAAAAAGGGGGATTTTAAATGGCCTCTAGAAAGACCATGTTGGAAGAAATAATAAATGAAATAAACAAAAAAGAAAAAAGCGTTGGATGACTCGCTAAAAACCGATGATTTTGGGACTTTCTCAAAATTGTTAGAAGAAAGATTTGAATTACTTAAACAATTAGAACCATTTAAAACTGAAACCTCCGTGAAAAATATCATAGAAAACATCTTAAAAAAAGACTCTGAACGTTCAAAAAGCATAGAAGAAAAGATGAAAAAAATCAAAGGCGACCAATTTAACGTACAGGTGAGTAAAAAAGCTATGAAAAAGGGATATCTAAAGGTCGAAGAATCCTTAAGCCGTCATAAAATTAACAAAAGCGGCTAAATTCTAACTAGAGATCTTTTCTATAGTACTTTGATTTAAAATGTACTTTTTCAACTTCATCATAAACAATTTTTCGTACCTCTTCTAAGGTATCTGCCTTATTTACTATCGATAGTACCCTACCACCATCGGTAAGTAAATTCTCACCATCTTTTTTAACGCCGGAATAAAAGATCTTCGATGTTATTCCAGGTTTAATTGTGATTCTTTCACCTTTTGAATAGGAAAAAGGGTAACCGAAGCTACTAAGCACAAGACACAAAGAAAAACCATCATAAAACTCTATTTTGGTAGTGTTGACTCTTTCTTTTTCAATGGCGTTTATTATATCAATAAAATCAGATTTTAATAAATAAAGAATAGATTGGGCTTCAGGGTCTCCTAACCGCACGTTGTATTCCAAAACATAGGGTTCATCCTTGACCCCGTTCGGGGTGTTTTTCCTTGACCCCGTTCGGGGTGTTTCTTCTTCTATTATTAATCCTATATACAAAAATCCCTTATATAATAACCTCTCTTCTTTTAAACCTTTGACAGTTGGATTAACGATTTTTTGAAAGATTAACTCCATCACTTTTTCATCAATGTCAGGATGAGGTGTTATCGCTCCCATACCTCCGGTATTCGGGCCTTGATCATTTTCCAACAGTTTTTTATGATCCTTCGAAACAATAAAAAATGTATAATTTTCACCATCCATCAACAAGAAAACAGAGGCTTCAAAACCTTTTAAGAATTTCTCAATAACAATTTTTTTACCAGATTCACCAAATTTTTCTTCTTTCATAAGTTCATTTATTGCTAGGAAAGAATCTTCGTAAGAATTACATATAAAAACACCTTTCCCTGAAGCTAAACCATCGGCTTTTATCACAAATGGATACGAAGCCTTCTTAGAATATTCAAGAGCATCTTTCAACTCAACAAATGTGTTAAAAGATGCTGTTTGAACGTTATGTCTTTTCATAAAACTCTTTGCGAATATCTTACTACTTTCTAATAGAGCAGCTTTTTGGTTGGGACCGATTATTTTTAAATTTGATTCCTCAAACTTATCAACTATTCCCCTTGCTAAATACTCTTCTGAGCCAACTATGGTTATATCTATATTATTATTCTTAACAAAATTTATAATTTCTTCGATGGATTCTATTTTTAAACATTCGCACTTATTTTCCATAGATATACCGTCGTTTCCAGGGGCTACAAACACCTTTTCTATATCCTCACTTTGTGACAACTTCCAAGCTATCGCATGTTCCCTGCCACCTTTGCCTACTACCAATACTTTCATTATTTTATTTCCCTCCCAACATCAAAAAGAAAGATCTACTACACCATCAAATTACCTTTACCTTGTTTTTTTGATAAATACATTTTTCTGTCTGCAATTTCGATGATCTCTTTATAACTATTAACTACTTCCTCACAAGTACTTAATCCCGCACTAAAACTTATCTTTGGTTCGAAATTTTGTGTTGCATCATAAATCCTTTCTACAATCTTTATACCAATCTCTGTTGAAATACCAGTCAATAAAATTATAAACTCGTCTCCACCATATCTATAAACCCTGTCTTTATTTCTGACAGTATTCAATATTAATTGAGAAAACTTTATAAGTATTTCGTCACCAAACTTATGACCATATTTGTCGTTTATATCCTTGAAATCATCCAGATCTATAAATACTGCACAAATATTTTCTTTATTCTTTTCGAAATTGTCCAAATCATAAAATAATTTGGAATGATTATAAAGTCCCGTTAAACTATCTCTATCAGCTTGATCTTTAATCTCCATGAATTTTTGTGAATGCTCCAACGCCAGTGAAACTAACTGAGCAAAACCCGATAAAATGTTCAACTCTTCTTTAGAAGGTCTTAAATTATTCTCAGGTGAATCAAGAGATATATACCCTATAATGTTGTTTCTTTCATCTCTCAAAGCCAATAATAATAGATCATTAGGATCCCACAAATTTTGATTATCTTCTAAGTAATCTATACTCACTTCCTCTCTAGGTTGAAAGGTATAAGTTCCGTTTATTTTATCTGCGTTTGGAATAAAGTAGGTATCTTTATAATTATACTTTTCAACCATGAATTTAAGAACTTCAGATATAGGAACCTCTTGAGTTTTAATTTTTTCATACATTTCTTTTTTTAGTCCCCGCTGTGCTATTCTTTCAACTTTGTTACTCTTATAGTCAAACAAACTAATAAGAACATATGAGTAACCCATATTTTTCTGCATTATTTCAGCTATTTGATCGAGAATTTTATCTGATGATACTTTCAAGGAAAGTTGCCTAATGACATTACTTAAACTAAGAATCACTTCATT
Organism: Petrotoga sp. 8T1HF07.NaAc.6.1; assembly: GCF_016772115.1. Classification (NCBI taxonomy): domain Bacteria; kingdom Thermotogati; phylum Thermotogota; class Thermotogae; order Petrotogales; family Petrotogaceae; genus Petrotoga; species Petrotoga sp. 8T1HF07.NaAc.6.1. The sequence goes on along the minus strand of NZ_AUPG01000006.1, from coordinate 15,836 downwards.
TAATTTCCGTATTCTTTGGGTTCTCAAGGCTAGATTTTTTTTATCGTTCCTCGTTTTGATTATAAGATAAAAAAGCATTAATATCAACAAATTCACGGAAATTATTATGTACTTAAAAGGAGAAAACTCAAACTGTAAATACAAATAGGAAAAAGGTAAAAGACTCAAAAAATAAAGGTATTCATACATAAACACTGAAAAATTGAAATCTTTTCTACCTTCAACTACTAAGCTGTTAATAATTTTAGAAATAGTCAAAAATAAAAATATAGAAAAAAGTGGATTAAATCTATAAGAAATCAAAGCGGATAATGAATAGCTTGCGGAGAACACGAGTGTCCTGTATAACTTCCTACTTATTTCTCGATGTTTGGTCTTACTGAAAAGAATGACCAACGATGAAATTAAAATATATTGAGGCCCCAATATAAAAGCATATACAAAACCAACGGTGTTAGAAACTAACCTATTGCTGTAATTCCAATAAATTCTTATATTATCAGAAATGGCGGTTAATGCTATTACCATCAAAGCATCTATAAGAGCAATATTTTCAAAATCCGCTCTTAAAAAATAAAAAGATAACATTGTAATTCCTAGTAAAATAAGAGATTTTATTTTTACATTCATTTTAATCACCCATTAATAGTATACCAAAAAATGGGTGTTTTGTATACTAAAAATTTAAACAAATTATATATGTTTGAAGTGCCTCATTCCCGAAAATACCATAGCTATTCCATATTTGTTACACGCCTGAATAGACTCATCATCTCTGATTGATCCTCCAGGTTGGATTATCGCTTTTATTCCATATTCTGCAGCCTTTTCTACCACATCGCTAAAAGGGAAAAAGGCATCTGAAGCTAAAACGTCCCCTCCTTTATCCTTACTTCTTTCTAGAGCTTGCGTAGCAGCCCAAATCCTGTTGGGTTGGCCAGACCCTATGCCTGTGGTAGCCTTGTTTTTTGAAACCACTATTGCATTTGATTTTACGTGTTTTACCGCCTTCCATGCAAACAAAAGTTCTTCTTTGATTTCTTCTGATACTTTAGTTTCTGTTACAACCTCAAATTCGTTTATAACCCGTTTATCAACTTCTTGAACGAGAATCCCTCCATCAACTGATACATATTCATACGTATCAATAGGCTTAGAATTCATCTTCAAAATTCTTAAATTCTTTTTCTCTTTTAAAATATCTAAAGCCTCTTCATCGTACTCTGGAGCCATTATTATCTCAAGAAATATTTTCTTTAGCTCAAGTGCTGTTTCAACATCAATTTTCCTGTTAAAAGCAACTATTCCACCAAATATTGAAACAGGGTCGCATGAATAAGCCTTCTGGTATGCTTCTATAACACTATCTCCCAAAGCAATACCGCAAGGAGAACTGTGTTTTAAACAACAACATGCTGTATCTTCAAATTCATTCACCGCTTTCCATGCAGAATCTGCATCTCTCAAATTGTTAAAGGATAACTCTTTCCCGTTTAATTGTTCAAATGAAGTCATAGCCCCAGAAGTTAAAGTATTTTTATAAAAAATGGCACTTTGATGAGGATTTTCACCATACCTCATTTCATAACTTTTTTCAAATGGAACCGTTAAAAATTCTTGAAAATCATCCTTATTTGTTAATTGAGCATTTAGATAATTACTTATACAACTATCATAAAAGGCGGTCAAATTAAAAGCTTTTGAAGCTAAGTACAATCTATAATTCTCATCTAACTCTTCTGGTGTCTTTAATTTAGCGGATATTTGTTCCAAATCAGATTCATCTACTACTACAATTACATCTTTGTAATTTTTCGCCGCAGATCTTATCATTGTTGGTCCGCCTATATCTATAAATTCAATCAACTCATTCATGTCAACATCGCGTTTGTTAGCTACTTCTACAAATGGATAAAGATTAACATAAATGAGATCTATTGGCTCTATTTTTAAATTTTCTAGAGTTTCCATATCTTGCTTATTCTCTCTTCTTGCAAGAATACCTCCATGTATAAAAGGATTCAAAGTTTTAACTCTTCCATTTAATATCTCAGGAAAATTGGTGATTTCTTCAACGGGGGTAACTTCGATGCTGTTCTCTTGAAGTTTCTTAGCGGTTCCACCCGTTGAAATAATTTCAATTCCAAGTTCTTGAAGAGTTTGCGCGAAATCGACTACTTTTTCTTTTTTGTAAGTACTTAACAATGCTCTTTTTATCACTCTAATACCTCCCATGTTATTTTTATAAATTATCCTTTATAAACTTTATTCATCGCCCCTTCAATCTTTAGCTATCTTCATCGGAATTGCTCAAGAGATTCTCAATTACTTGAGGATAATATTGATGTTCTAACTTATGAATTTCTTCCTCTAACTTTGCAAGGTCCCAATTTTTGTCTACTTTTAACTTTTTTTGTAATATGATTCTCCCACCATCAACTTCCTCTTCAACGTAATGAATCGTTATTCCTGTGTATTCTTCTTTATTATTATATGCCCTTTCTATTGAACGTACACCAGGGTACTTAGGTAAGAGAGAAGGATGAATATTTATTATTTTATTGTCATAATATCTAACTATGTAGCTTGGTAAGATTCTCATGTATCCTGCTAGTACCATTAGATCAAAATCTAGAGCTTTCAAACGATCAAAAAGATAATCATTGAACTCTTTTTTTGATTTGAAAGTGCTATAATCTATTATTTCATAATCTATTCCCAATATTTTTGCTCTTTCTGCTACCTGAGCTTCCTTGTTATCCGTTATCAATTTAATTATACTAATTTTTTCAGATTTCGAAAAATATTTACATATAGCTTCAAAATTTGTCCCGTTACCTGAGGCTAAAATTACTATCTTTTTCACAGTATATCGCTCCTAAAAACGTTTTTACTAAATGATCCTAACTTTTTGGTTTGAATCGTTTGCCATCTTCACTTCTCCAATAATGAAAAAATCTTCCTTCAAAACAGATTCCAATATTTTTGTAACTTCAGAAAGATTGTCTTCAGAAACAACATAAATCATACCGATACCCATGTTGAAGGTTTTGAACATTTCTTCATCAGAGACACCTGACTGTTTAATACTTTCAAAGACAGAAGGAATCTCCCAATTAACCTTTATATCTGCACAACAACCATCAGGGATTATTCTGGGCAAGTTATCGATTATTCCCCCGCCCGTTATGTGAGCAGCACCTTTTATATAATTAATCAACGTTAAAGTTTGTTTAACATATATTCTTGTAGGGTTTAAAAGTTCTTCTGTGAAGGTAATTTTTCTTTCATCCAGTAATTTTCTAACCAAAGAATAGCCATTTGAATGTATCCCAGAAGAAGAAAGACCGATAAGCTTATCACCTGGCTCTACCTTTGAATAGTCAAATATATTATCTTTTTCAACTATTCCAACGGCGAAACCAGCGATATCTTCACTCTTGTTTTTAAAAACACCAGGTAGTTCGGCTGTTTCTCCACCTAAAAGAACACACTCATATTCATCTAAAATATTTTTTAAATGCCGAATGAAAGTGACAAAATTATTCTTATTTAAGTGTGATGTAGAGAAATAATCTAAAAAAAATAAAGGCTTTGCACCCATGCAAACCAAATCGTTTAAATTCATAGCCACCAAATCTTGTGCAGCTATATCCCATCTTCCATACTTTTTTAACAAATGAAGCTTTGTACCTATTCCATCGGAAGTAGCTACTAAAAAAGGATTTTTATAATTAGGTAGCACATCTTTCAAAGGAAATATCCCTGCATATGCACCTATATTGGAGCCAATAAAAGATCTGATTTCTTTAATTGATTCGTTAGCTTTGTCTATATCTACACCTGAGTTTTTATAAAACATGGATTACCTCCCAAATTTTGGTTATAGTGTCTTCTATGATATTTGCTCCCCTTCGCCCCGCATCCCACCCTTTTTATGAAGGGACCTGCGGTCCCTTAAACTGGCTGGGGGAGAGCTCCGCCCTGTGACCCTTTTTAAAAGCAGATTTTTTTATTAATTGTTTGCATGGTTTTCATGTAAGCCTTGTTTAGTCTTTGTTATCGACCCTTTGCCCCGCTACCCAATAATTTAAAAAATTTTAATCTTTTATAAAACAGTGAAAGCAGTAATTTTTTCCCTTTTCACCTAAAGAAGTAAGTAAATTCGGCAAAGTAATAAAATTAAGAGAATCTGCATTAAGAATTTTTCTAATGTCTTCGACCGTTTTAGTTGCGCAGATTAATTCTTCTTTCGTAGGAATATCAACCCCCCAATGACATGTATTAACAACCATTGGAGAGGCTATTCTTATATGAACTTGTTTGGCTCCATTCTCCCTTAGCATCTTCACTATATGTTTCATCGTTGTTCCTCTTACGATGGAATCATCTATTAAAATAACTTTTTTGTTGTCTATAACTTCTTTAATCGGTAAAAGTTTACGTCTGACTCCCAACTTTCTTTCTTGCAAATCTGGATCGATAAAAGTTCTTCCAACATACTTGTTTCTCATTAGCCCCATTTCTAACGGAATACCAGATGCTTTTGAATATCCTAAGGCAGCAGAAAAGCCGCTATCCATTACCGGAACAACTATATCAGCATCCACAGGATTCTCTTTTGCACACAACTCTCCCAACTTTTCACGCATCAAGTGTACATTATCACCAAATATATTTGAATCGGGTCTTGCGAAATAAACGTGTTCAAAAAAGCAAAACTTATTAGGACTATTAGAAGATATTAAATGACTTTTAATCTTTCCATCCTTTATTTCAATTAATTCACCGGGCTTTATTTCTCTAATTTTAGCATTTCTAAGAGGAAAAAATTTGAAAGCACTATCTTCCGAAGCTATATAAATTCCATTTTCAGTTTCACAAATACTTAACGGTCTGTATCCGAAAGGATCTCTAAAAGCAATGACTTTATCTGTAAAAAGAAAAAGTAGTGAGTAAGAAGGAGATATATTTTCAGCAATTAACTTACCTATTTCTTCACTTTTCCAACTTGAAGGAGAGCCTTTTAGCTTCTTAACTAAAAGATGGGGAAAAAGTTCCGTATCTGTAGTTGTCATAAATATGGAGCCTTGCTCTTCGTATTTCTCTTTCATTTCAGGACCATTTTCAATTTGACCGTTGTGAGCTATGGAAAAAAATTCATTTTTATACTTTATAGTAAGCGGTTGAGCATTTGTGAAATTAGAGACCCCTTTCGTTGAATATCTTACGTGCCCGATCCCAAAATAACCGTTAATTTTTTTTGATACACCGCCCCCGAAAACTCTATTGACTACGCCTTTGCCCTTATAAGTTGTAATCTTAGTCCCATCTGATACAGAGATCCCTGCAGATTCTTGGCCTCTATGTTGAAGTGCCAAAAGACCTTCCACAATTCTGCCACTTACGTTGTACTTTTCGGCCTTTGAATATGCGGCAAACAAACCACAATTCTCCATCAACATTCTATTATTCCTCCACACTTTTCGAGATACTATCGAAATAGATACTTTTCAATTCTTTTAAATCAAAATATGCACTCCCGATATCGATACCGTCATCACTGGATTTTATTTCTCCCAATTTCTTAAAGTTGATATTAGATGATTTTGCCATATCCTCAAATGTACGGGAATCTTTACTCCTAACAGACACGATGAACCTGCCCTGATTCTCTCCAAAAAGTCCTTCTATGGAAGCATCTAAAATACCTTTAAAACCCCGATTACTCAATATACAGGACACCGCCAAAGCAGTGAGCAAACCGCCTTTTGAAACATCATGCACACTTTTTGAAATACCTTTTTCTATTAGATCTAATATAAAGTTTTGCAAATATCTTTCATACATTGGATTTACAAAGTCTATCTCTCCACCTACAAACCCTTCAAGAACTTTTAAATAAAAACTACCACCTATCTTATCAACATTGATATCTGTTTTTCCAATTAAATATACTACATCACCACAATCTTTGAACTTTAGGTTAACTATTTTTTTTATATCTTTAATTTCCCCAATCATACCAATAACTGGGGTAGGGAAAATCGATGTTTCATGATACGAATTGTAAAAACTGACGTTACCACTAACCACTGGGGTAGAAAGTTCTTTTGAAGCTTCAATCAAGCCTTCAATACTTTTTTCAAATTGCCATGATACTTCGGGATCATCAGGATCACCAAAATTAAGGTTGTCTGTGATAGCTAAAGGCTTTGCACCAACAGAGATTAGATTTCTCGCAGCTTCGTATACAACGTTCTTTGTACCCTCAAATGGATCTAAATAGGTGTAAAGTTCGTTGCTGTCAATCGTAACAGCAATAGCCTTTTGAGTTTTTTTTAACCAAAGTACAGCACTATCGGCTTGTTCTGGTATAAATATTGTATTCGTTTCAACTTTATAATCGTACTGTTGATATATCCATTTTTTACTAGATATGTTGTGGTTTGACAGTAATATCTTTAATATTTTATCTATATCCTTTATCTTTGTCTTTGGGTATTTTTTTGCTTTGTTCAATATATAAGTAGAAGGAATGGTGTTGTTCCTATAATATTCAGGGGCGTTAACTAAGATATCTATTGGAAGATCAGCAAGAACCTTGCCTTCGCTATTTTCTTTCACAACGTAATGAGGGGTAGAAATTGTTTTTCCTATAACTGCAAAATCGATCAAGTACTTATTACATACGGCTTCTACTTCTTTTTCTTTACCAGGATTAACCAAAAAAAGCATCCTCTCTTGAGACTCAGAAAGCATTATTTCCCAAGGTTCTATATCCTCCTGCCTTTTCGGTATATTATCTAAATAAAGTTCACAACCAACTCCACCCTTATAAGCCATTTCAGAAGTAGAGCTAAGAACACCAGCAGCACCCATATCTTGACAAGCTCTTACCCCTTTTATTTTCAATATCTCAAGTGTCGCTTCGATTAGATTCTTTTCGGTAAAGGGATCTCCAACTTGAACAGAGGGCCTGTCATCTTTTCCACTCAATTTTTTTGATGCAAAAGAGGCTCCATGTATTCCATCACGTCCAGTTTTAGATCCTACATATACAAGAAGTCTATTAGGACCATCAGCATGGGAAGATGCCAAATGATTTTTGTTAGCAATACCGATACACATCACGTTTACCAAAGGGTTTGTTGAATATATTTCATTGAATGAAGTCTCTCCACCAACCGTAGGAACACCGATGGAATTACCGTAATCGCTTATACCTGAAACAACACCTTCGAAAATGTTCTTCACCTTTGGATCGCAAATATTACCAAATTTTAACGAATCTAAAAGTGCTATGGGCCTTGCTCCCATAGCTAATATATCTCTAACTATCCCACCGATACCAGTGGCTGCGCTTGATAAGGTTCTACAGCAGAAGGATGGTTGTGACTTTCAACCTTAAAAACAACAGCTTTTCCCCCAATCTGAACGTATCCTGCATTTTCGCTTTCATAAGATTCATTAATTTTTTTGAGATAATGTTTAGAATGCTTGTAACCACAATGTTCAGACCATTGAGCAGAAAAAAGATAGGTTTCAAATTCGTTGGGTATTCTCCCCAACTTTTCTTCGATGAGATCAAATTCTTCTCTTGAAATACCTAATTCCAATGCTATCTCTTTAATTGTTAATTGATTCTGCACTAGACAAATACCTCCTGATAGATTGAAAAATGTAATTACCATCCTCATTACCTAATACACTATGACAAGCTCTTTCCGGATGAGGCATTAAACCAAAGACATTGTATTCTTCATTTATTATGCCTGCTACATCGTCAAATGAACCGTTGGGATTCTCTTTATACTTTAATACAATATTTTTAGGATCAAGCTTATTATCATTGATATATCGGCCTTCTTTGTGGGCAATAGGTAAAATTAAAATCTTTTTTTGAACATCATTGATAAACGGTGTATCATAATTTACAACTTCAACTTCAACATCTTTACATATGAATCTATGAGAGGTGTTAACGGTTAATGCCCCGGGTAATATCCCTGCTTCTGTTAGTATCTGAAAACCATTACAAACCCCTAAAACCAATCCTCTTTTGTTCAATATATACTTCTCTACAGAGCTCATTACGGGAGAAAATCTTGCCAACGCCCCAACCCTTAAATAATCTCCATAGGAAAACCCTCCTGGAATAAAAACCAAATCAAAATCCAGTAATTGATTGAAATCATGCCATATGTATTTTGTATCAAAACCGTTAATCGTTAAAGCAAAATTTGCATCCCTATCGCAGTTTGAACCTGGAAAAACTATAATTCCAGCCGTTAACGAATTCACATTCTTCACACTCTTCACTTCCTATTCAAATCGACGATTTCAAAATCCTCTAAAACTGGATTGGTTAAAATTTTATAAGCTATTTCTCTGACTTTATCTTTGGCTGCTTCGTAGCTATCTTCTTTTACTTCTAATTCTATACTTTTTCCAAATCTTACACTTTCAACGTTATAATTCAACCTTCTTAAAACCTTGAAAGTAGTAGCTCCCTGTGGGTCTAAAATTCCTTCTCTTAACTTTACTTTTACTTCAAATCGGAAGGTTTTCTGCTCCTCTTTAATCATCATATATCTAACCTCCCAAGTACTACTTCGTAGGCGTTGATAAGATCACCTTTATTTTCCCTATACACATCTTTGTCAAGAGATTCCATAGTATTTGCGTCCCAAAAACGGCACGTATCAGGAGAGATCTCATCGATCAACGTAACTTTGTTATCGTTTTTACTGATTCCGAACTCTAATTTAAAATCCACCAAAATAATTCCTTTAGATTTTAAATAATCACTTAAAATATTGTTGACTTTTTTAGAAATAGAAGTGATTTCATCCAATACGTTTTCTGTGGTAATTTTCAAAAGAAGGATAGCATCTTTGGTAATCATGGGATCCCCTAACTCGTCATTTTTCAAAGAAAATTCAACTAAAGGATAATCAAACATCAATCCCTTTTTCACTCCATATCTCTTACAAAAACTACCGGCAGTGTAATTTCTAATTATAACCTCAAGAGGAATTAAATCTGTCCATTTTGCAACGAAAGAGTTTTCATCGTAATCGTTGATGTAATGGGTATTTATACCTTGATTATTCAGCATTTCAAAAAAGAACTTAGAAATTTCTTTGTTGATTTTTCCTTTGTTAAGGATTTGATCTTTTTTTAATCCGTTGAATGCTGTCACATCATCTTTGAATCTTATCAATAACTTCTGCTCATCGAACTTGTATACTTTTTTGGCTTTCCCTTCGTATAAAAGCTCAAAATTTTTCTTATCTTCCATCTTTTTCACCTTCTATCAACCTTTTTGCAAAGTATGCTGCATTTTTCATACCACTACTTCCAATTCCCATCGTTGCAACAGGAACCCCACTAGGCATCTGTACCATAGAAAGTAATGCATCTATTCCATTTAAAGGACCTACATCTCTGGGGACACCAACAACGGGGAGATTAGTTAATGAAGCGATTACACCAGGTAAGGCAGCAGAAAGGCCGGCAACAGCTATTATGACACAATATTCGTTACTTGGAAGTTCTTCGATAAATTTTGTTAGCTCTTTCAAATTTCTGTGAGCACTAAACACCTTATAGTCGTAACTTATCTTCCATTCTTCAAAGAGGTCAATGGCTGTTTTTACAAAAATCTCATCTGATTGACTTCCAGATATCAAAAGGACTTTCTTACTCAAAGTTATCTCTCCTTTTTTAAAATCTTGAAATAAAAAATCCTACCTCTCATACAGTAGAGAGGTAGGATATTGAAATACAAAATCTCACACCCCTCTTACTGTAGTCAAACAGTTTACGGCTGCTTGGTAGAAACTGCCGAACCTTATTATCGGCATTATACAGAAAGAGGTTTTTTCTTTATTAATTTTTTTATGAATTTATTATAGCAAACAAACTTTAGCTGAAGGTTAATTCTTTGAAAAATAAAGTATATGCAAAAAGGTTTTTACACTCGAAAATTATCTTTTATATTAGAGTATTTATCAGTATTTTCCACGAAATCAATTACCTTTTTTTCTATTTGATCCCTTACCTTTCGAAATACTTCTAATTGTTCTTCTTCAGAACCTTTGGCAGCGGCTGGATCGTCAAAGGGCCAATATAATCTTATACTAACGCCCGGAAAAAAAGGACATTCTTTTTCTGCTTTTGAACAGACGGTTATTAAGAAACCAAATCTATCGTTCAAGTATATATCCAAACTTTTTGAGTATTGCTCGGACATAGATATTCCTTTTTCTTCCATGACTTTTATGGTCAAAGGATGAATTTCACTTGCTTCTAAACCTGCACTGTAAGCCTCAAACTTATCATTTCCGTATTTTTTCAAAAATGCCTGAGCCATCTGACTTCTTGCAGAATTTCTCGAACACAAAAACAAAACTTTGATCTTATTCATAATTCTCCTCCCTTGGTTGATGGTTTAATCTAGCAATTTCATCTAGTTCTTTTATATTCGCCCTCTTTTCCTGAATTTTAAATTCGTCAAATCTTTTATCTTTAAGTTTTTGAAGGATATCTTTTTCGTTCTTGGCCTTTAAATAATTTTGTCGGGCAATTTCTTCTTCTTGCAGTTTTTCATGTAATACTAAATGTAGTTGTGATAATTGCTCATTTAAATGATTTTTATACTCTATCATGTTTGATAATTTAGTAATCGATATGGTATCTTTTACTTCTTTTGTAAATTCATCTGAAAAGGTATCAATCTTATTGCTAATCTGTTTGATTTCGTCTTCAACTAATTGCCTTTGTTTACTTTTTTTACCCAATTCCATTCTTGCATTATCTTCTAAAATTTTTTTTAGGTCTTTCAATCGCTCTAGACGAAATTCAAACTTCAATGTTCATCCCCCTATTCACATAAAAATTTCACTTAATTCCGTATCTATCCAGCTTATAATAAAGGTTCCTAACGGTTAAGCCTAATTTTCGGGCAACTTCTGTTTTATTACCGTGACTTGCTTCAAGGATTTCCAGAATTATCTTTTTTTCGAAATCTTCTGTCATTTCCTTAAGCGTTCCTGTGACTTCTTCAACCTTTTCTATCAAATCGGGAATGTGCGTGGAAGTAACTATGGAATCGCTGTTGTCCATTGCCAACATAGCCCGGTCAATAACGTTTTCCAACTCTCTTATGTTCCCAGGCCACGAATAATTCATCAATTTCTTCAAGGCATCTTCAGTAAATCCATAAACTATTCTTCCATACTTTCTATTTAGATTATGTAATAGTTGCTGAGCAAGTTCAGGAATGTCTTCCTTTCTTTCTCTTAACGGTGGAACTTCTATATTTACTACTGAAATTTTGTATAAAAGCTCTTTAGAAAATTTACCCAAACCAGAAAGAATCTTTAAATCTTCAGTAGTTGCAAAAATGAACCTAACATCAGGAATAAAATCGTAATAATTGGTATCAAAAACATTGTCTTTAAGGAAAGCTAAAAGTTTTCTTTGCATTTCTATATCCATGAGATCAATATTTTCCAAAAAAAGGGTCCCTTCATTCGCTTGTGCCAGATAGCTATTCTCCCCAAAAAGGTATTCTTCTTGTCTTTCTCTTGGGATCAAAGAAAAGTTTAATTTGAGATACGGTCCCTCTTTCCTCGCACTTGCGTTGTGAATAGCTTGTGCTAGTACCTCTTTCCCTACTCCAAATTCGCCTATTAATAAAAGGTTGACGTCTACTGAGGCTACTTTACTTGCTTGGGCAACAACATCTTTCATAATTTCAGATTTAACGACTAAATCATCAAAGGTATGTGTGGCACTTTCTTTTTTCAACATCCTTTTTGTAGCTTCTAATTCGTTTATCAATCTTTGAATTTCGGAAATGTCATGAATAACGGCGACGCTTCCCTTAAACTCATTTTTAACAAAAAGTGGGGTAACGCTTGCTACTACTTCTTTTTTGTTCGTGGCTAATCTTTTTTTTACATTGTATATAGGTTTTTTCTCTTTTGCACATTGAATATGTAAACTTTCACCTTCTGCCAAATCTATAGTTGCAGGTTTACCAATGACCTCTCTTGGTGTTAATCCTGTGATTCTTGTGTAAGCTCTGTTGACCATAGTCACACGACCTTCTTGATCTGCGACAGAAATTGCATCTGAAGTGGAATCAATTATGGAACTCAGTAGAGCTTCCATTTCTCTTAAATTAGTGATCTCTTCAGCTAACTTTTGTAATGTAGTGATATCTCTAAAAACAGCGGCAACAGCAATAGTTTCATTATTATCATTTTTTATAGGGATACGAGAAGTTAAAATTACTTTATCCCCTAAACTCTGTAGTTTGTCGAATTCTGGTTCACCTGTTCTTAAAACAACGTGCAATCTAGTATTAGGAACATTTTCAACTACATTTTGTCCAATTATTTTTTCTTTATCAACACCTAAAACCCTACAGGCGGCATCGTTTATGTAAAAAATTCTTTCCCTTTCATCTATTGCCATTACTCCATCTTGTAACTGATCAAGAACGTACCTCATTAGTTCTATTTCTTTCATGAAATCACCCCTCGGATAGTCACCAATGTTTATTGTGACGTTGAAAAAACTTCATTATCTTCTTTTAAATTGTGAGTCTGAATCCAACCATTTTCAAACCCTAATTCATACAAATAATCGACTACTTCCTGATATTCTGATTTATATAAATATCTTGATAACTTTTCAAAATTTTTAGCCTTATAAACCGGAACATATTGGTCCATTAAGCTGACATGTATCTTTTCCGAGATTTCATACTTTAAGAATTTTAAGGCTTCTTTTGCTTGGTTTATTAAATTCGGTAATACTAGAATACGAATTATTATTCCTCTTTTTAAAATATTAGACTTTTCATCTACCAGAAAAGTTTCTCCAATTTGACGATACATCTCTTTAACAGCTAATTTGGCATTACTCCAGTAATCTTTTACCCCTGAATATCGTTTACCCACAATATTGCTAGTATACCTTATATCAGCCAAATAAATATCAACGACATCTTCCATTAACTTCAAAGTCTCTATACTTTCATAAGATGAAGAGTTCCATACTATAGGCAAGCGAAATCCCCCTTCTACTGCATATATTAAAGCATCAAAAATAAAAGGTAAGTATGGAGTTGCTGTTACCAAATCTAAATTAGCGGCCTTCATTTCATTCTGCAATTTTAAGAAAATTTCTCCCAACTCTTCAGTAGAAATCTTCTTTCCGAAACCCAACTGACTGAAATTGAAATTCTGACAGTACACACATCTCATCGTGCAATTGCTAAAGAAGACACCACCTGCACCATTTTCTCCTTTTAATACAGGCTCTTCTCCCGGATAAAGAACGTATTCGGAAATTTTTATTTCATTCCCTACCCTACAAGATCCCACATTTTTTAGCCTATTTACTTTACACTGACGAGGGCAAAGATCACATTCTTCTAAGCGTTTGATCAAATAATCACGTCTTCTATGAAGTTCACCTGATTCATATAACTTCATGTAAGAAGGTAAAATATCCATTCTACAATATACCTCCACTCATCATGCAGCCTTTTAGAAACTCTAAAACTTTATATAGCGCCTCTAGCCCCGCTCCCCACCCGACCGTTGGAGGAGAACGCACAACATTCGTAACTATAGCTAATCTGGAAATTTTCTCTTACGGCTTTTTCTATAACTTTGCCGATAGGTTGAACAATTTTATTTACAATACCCAAAAGCTCGGTTTGTAGTTCTTCTCTATATTTTCCTTTTGGATGCATACAACCTAAGGTTAACTTTTTATGTGAAAAATCGTTTCTTACCCTTGAAAGAAAAGAAACAACTTCAGCCACTTTTGGAGGTTGATAAGAATAGAATTCAGTTCCAACCGTGGGTATAAAAACTAGAAATATAATTTCATCTATCCGATCTCCAAATTTCTTTAATTTTTCAATTGCTTTTTGTTCATGAGAAAATTCTCCTTTATTCAAACCTATGGTAATATGTGGTTTAACAACGAAATCATTTTTTACAAGTAATTCGAAAGAAGTCCACATCTTATCATAATCAAATTTCCCATAAACCTCTTTTACCGTTTGCTGATCTCCAACCAGATCAAAAGATACGGTATCCGCGATCTTTTTTAAAACATGTATGTCACTTTCATCTACGTACCCTGTATGCACGTTGTATTTCAAATTGTATTTAGTTTTTAGAGTATATAGTGTATCCTCAAAAGTAGTTATTGGGACCTTTCTATCTTCCAATAATCCACCACTAATTAAAAAAGAAGTGAACCCTTTTTTTACTAAATCTTCAATATCTTTTACTCTTGCCATATTATTTAGATAATGGCGGCCACAATGTTTGCAGTTCAGGTAGCAATAATTCCCTGTTAGTGAAACTGAAGATGTGTTCTTTAAAATAACGAATTCAATTTCTTTAATCAACGACATCATTTCCACCAATAGAATCCAAAAACTTCTCACAAGCAATTTTTGCTGCTAATTGTTCCGCAAATTTTTTTGAAAAGCCTTCGCCTATTCCTAGTATCTCATCATCTAATTTTACTGCTACCTTGTATCTTTTCATATGTGAGGGCCCAGAAGCACTCAATAACACATATTCAGGCAATTTTTTTGTTTTTTCTTGAGTTAATTCTTGTAACTTCGTCTTATAATCGAGAAAAATATTCCCTTCAACAGCGTTCTCGATGTACTCCTTCATGTTTTTTATAATATACTTCTTTGCCTTTTCATAACCGCAGCTAAGATAAATACAAGCAAACAAAGCCTCCATAGTATCAGATAAAATTGACTTTTTCGTTCGCCCACCTTGTTTGTCTTCACCTTTACTTAAAAAAATAAAGTCGTCTAACCTTAACTTTAAAGCAACTTCTGCTAAAATAATTTCGCTTCCTATTATAGCCCTCGCCTTTGACATTTCTCCCTCAGAAAGGTGATAATTATTGTAAAGAAACTCGGAGATAACTAACTCTAAAACGGCATCTCCGAGAAATTCTAACCTTTCATTAGAATCAAGTTTTCTTTGAATATTTTCGTTGTCAAAAACGTATGATTTATGACACAACGCTTCGAACAACACGCTCTCTTTCACGCATGGTGGCAATAGGAGCTCCTTTTTTGCTTTTTTTACATTTTGTTCCTCTTGCAAGGTTAATTTTAAATCATCCTCATGCTTCATTTGCTCTCAATTAATCCTTTCATCTTTTTTACCAACGATTCTACATCAAATCCATGAACTCTTAGCAAATCTTTGATCGTTCCAGACGGTGCATATTCTTTTAATCCCATAGGTTCAAAATAAGAAGGTTTCAAAGAATTTCTGATCATAGCTTTTGACAGTTCATTGGATAAACCATTTTCTACGTTGTGATCTTCTAAGGTTAATACTATAGTATTGTCTACGTATTCTTTCACTTGAGTAAGGTCAAATTCTAAAGGAGTGGGTACACCAATAACTGTAATATGTATATCTTCTTCTTTCAACTTATCAGCAGCTTCCACCGCTAAATGAGCGAAGCTTCCATATGTGAATACTGTTAGGTCTCTACCTTTTCTAAAAACATCCAACTTCCCATACTCGAAGTTATAATCGTTATTGTAATAAACGTTACCCTCTTCATCTAACAAGATTGGCAAGTTAGATCTTCCCATAGCGATTACAAAGTTGCCAGGAACTTTTGCAGCGTACCTAATCGCTTTATCAGTTTGATTGGCATCACAAGGTACGATCAATTTAGTATGGTATAAACTTCTGACTATCCCAATATAATTGACTTCATGATGAGTCTTCCCATCTTCTCCAACATCGATACCG